>CAYOHO010000416.1:0-2413 GCA_964403755.1 uncultured Oscillospiraceae bacterium | reverse complement strand
CAGGCGACCGCGGCGCCGAGGGTTGCGAAATGCTGGGCGAGAATCCAGCTGCGCTGGCGGGGGGTCTGCTCCGCCCAACCGGGCGAAAGGAAGGTGGCGCGGGCAAAGCCATGCGCTTCCTCGATCAGGCGGGCCCGCAGGACATACATGCGAGGATCCAGTGGATCGCAGTCAATGGCCTGCCGGGCATAGCTGTTGAACGCCAGCATCTGGCCTGCTGCCAGCGCCTGCTGGGCCAGCCGGACCAGTCGTTCGGCCGCCGGCTCGGCTACCGGTTCGGTCGGGTGGAGCGGCATGGTCGGCTGAACTGACGGGGTCACGGCTGCCGAGGGGGGCTGGATCGACGGCGCTGCGGTCTGGGCTGCAGGCGCTGCAGCTTGGGCTGCAGGCGCTGCGGCTTGAGCGGCAGGTGACGGGGGCAGGGCTGCGGGTGATGTGGTCTGGACCGACGGCGCTGCGGCTTGAGCGGCAGGCGAAGGGGGCTGGGCTGCGGGTTCGGGCGTTATCGGCCAGGTTTTATCCGGAGTGGGTGAAAGTGTCCGGCCTTCACTGCCATCCGGCTCGGACTCGCCCGGGGCGGACGGCAGGATGATGCCACGCAGCTGGACGCCATCAGCTGTCTTCTGCATCAGCGACTTGCGTCCGCAGTAGGGGCAGGCAAGCCGGCCCTGCAGGCGCAGCGTCTGGTCGATCTGCATCAGCCCGCCGCAATGCGGGCAGATGATGTCGGTCATCATCTGGATTCTCCTCCGGAAGGGGGCGGGCTCTCCGACCGGTCCTGCGGACCGGTGCCGGAGCCTGGTGCAGCAGCGGCTGGCTGCGGTGCGGCAACCAGCGGGTTTTCTTCATTATCTACGTTTGGTGACCATTTCTCAACCACTGGCTCGCCGTCGCTTTCCGGGGCGGGCGGTTCCACTGGCTCGCCATCGCTGTCCGGGGCGGGCGGTTCCACTGGCTCGGCTGGCGCGGCATGGCGCCGGTTCGCCCGTTCCTGGCTGCGCTGCTCGAGCCGCCGTTCGGCTTCGGCCAGGCGCTGGCGGATCTCGGCGGCGAAACCGGCACGGAAGCGGGTCCAGCTGAAGCGGCGCGGGAAAAACTGCATCCGGCCGGTCAGGTGAGCCTGCAGCACCATCAGGATCTCGTCCGGCTGTACGGCCCAGTTGCTGTGCATCATGTGCCATTCGGTCCCGGGGGCCGCGTCGTAGAAGCGGTAGATAGCGCCATAGGCGTCGCCGATTCCGAACAGGTGGCCGGCTTCGTGGGCCGCGATGCGGCGGATCAGGTCCGGGTCCTGCAGATAGGGCAGGATCATGGCTCCGGGCTGCTCGCGGCTCCAGTTGGTGCCGATGCTTTCCAGCTGGCCGGTGCGGAAAAGGCCCCAGAAATGGCGGTACCAGGGGCTGCGCACATGTGCCGGCATGAACAGCATGTGGCGCAGGCGGACGGTCGCAGCCCGGCGCTGCGGCGTCGACATGACCATGACCTCGACGGTGAGCGGCTGCGGACCGTCCGGCAGGGGCAGCTGGCAGAAGCCGGACCAGAAGTCGCGGATGCCATCCGTGACGAGCTCGGCATAGGTCTGTCCGCCGCCCTCGGGGCGCAGACGGAGCGCTGCGTCGCTGAACCGGAGATTGCATGAAATTAGCAGCCGGTCTTCAGTGAGAAACAGCTGGATCGGCGTGCGGTCCGGACGCCGGTAGCGAATCGGGAACCGCTCGAACAGCATGAAAGGCCTCCTGGCCCGCCGGCCTGGCGGGCTGATTCTGTCACCACGGGCGGCGCGTCGTCGAGCCCCGTACCCGGATAATCCTGATTATACCGAAAACAGGCGCCGGGCCCAAGCGGGCGGCGCCTGTTGTCATTCGGTGTCTGGGTCTGGCCGGGGCCGGGGGCGTGACGGAATCTGGCGGTCTGCCGGCGTCTCAGTCGAGGTAGCGGCCGCTGGCGGCGCGCATCGTCAGGCTGGCGCCCTTGAGCCAGTTCTGGGTCGCTTCGTTCTCCACGGGGCGCTTGACCTTGAGCGTGGTTGTCTTGACCAGCTCCGTGTCGGTGAGCAGGTAGTACTTGATCGCCTTGTAGGGCGGCATCTGCTGGTTGACCGAACGGATCTGGCCGGCGAAGTAGTCGCTGATCGACTCCCGGGTCGTGCCGGCCTCCTGGGGAAGGCGCTCGCGGTCGACGACGATCTTGGCGCAGATGTCGACAGCGTCGCGGGTGTTGCAGTCGCCCCAGACGATCGACTCCTTCACGCCGGGGATGCGGGCGATCAGGAACTCGATCTCCTCCGGGAAGGCTTTCTTGCCGTTGGTCAGGACGATCATGGACTTGGCGCGGCCGGTGATGTGGATGCATCCGCGCTTGTCGAGATAGCCGATGTCGCCGGTGCGCAGCCAGCCGTCGGGCATCTTGACCT
>CAYOHO010000415.1:0-2414 GCA_964403755.1 uncultured Oscillospiraceae bacterium | reverse complement strand
CTTCGGCTTCTTGGTGCCGTCGCCGGTGGTGAAGGCGGCGCCTTCCATCTCGGCGAAGGTAGCCGCGCACTCGCCCTCGATGAACTGCTCGGCGTTGAAGAACACGTCGTCCAGCATCTGCTGCGTGGCCTGCGGGTAAGCGTAGACCTCGCCCATGAACGGGGTCAGGATCGCCATCTGGCTGGAGTTGGTAGCGGTGCGTGGATCGTCTTCATCCACCCAGCCGCCGGTGGTGCCGCCCTTGTTGGCCAGCTTCTTGTAATCGGAGCTGCCGACCGCGATGACGTTGCAGACTTCGCGCATCGGCGAGATGTCGCGCATCAGCTCGAGGATGTCGCGGTCCAGCTCTTCCGGCACGGCGTAGCCGCCATCGGCGTCGGTGGTGATGTTGTAGGCCTTCTGCTGCAGCTCGCCAAGGCCATCATCGATACCCTTGCGCAGGAACTTGCCGAAAGCGGCCTTGTGCTCGGCCTTGGCCGGGTCGGCTTCACCGGCGGCGCCGGGGCGGTTAAGCTTTTTGATGAGTGCGTCGAACTCCGACTTGAGGTCGCCGATCTTGCCCAGTTCCTCGTTGATCTTCGAGAGCTTGGCCTCGTAGGTTTCCACCGACTTGCCATCGGCCTTTGCCTGCAGGCGGGCATCGTTGGTCTTCTTGAACTCCTCGAAGGCCTCGCCTTGCTTCTGGAGCAGATCCTTGAGGGCGCCGAAGTCGGTTTCGCCAATGGCCATCGGGATCAGGCCGCCAGCGAAGGCAGCGTCGGCAGTGATGAGGCCGGCAGCATGAGCTGCAGCAGCCAGGAGACCGGCACCCAGGGCGATGACGGCACGGATCATGGATTTCTTGTTCATGAGAACAGTCCTTTCAGTTGGAAAATGCTTCGGTATTGCGCTTGACCAGCGCAGCCAGTTCGCCCAACTCACCAGCATCGCGCTGGCCATGCAGGGACTTGATGCGGGCGACGAGCGCCAGCGCTTCACGACGCGAGAGCCCGCCTGCATCACGCAGGTAGGCCTCGGCGTCAGATAGGGAATTGATCTGCTCGATGCCCTTGACGTTGGAAACGCGCGAGGCATCGTTAGCCGGGAAGGTGACAAGCGACACTTCCCAGAGGTCGACTTTCTTCAGGGTGCGAACTCCGCTGACCTTGTCGTAGCTGTCTTCGCGGGTAATGAAGCCGATGGATAGGCCGTTAAGCGCGCCCATCTTGAGCAGCTCGTAGGCCTCGGCACCGCGCGCCGTTTTCAGCGCCAGCTTGCCCTCGACGTACAGCCCGACATTGTCTTCCTTGACCGAGGTATAGACGCCGATCGGCTCGCCGCTGCGGTGCTGCCAGAGCAGCGCCGGCATGCGGCCCTGCAGGCTTTCGGCAAAGGCGCCCGGGGTGACGACTTCCTTGTAGGAATCGACGACGCCGAACACGGAGCCGTAGCCAGAAAAAAGGCCGTCCTCGGAGACGGCCTTGATCTTGAACGGGATGTCGAGATGGTCACGCATTGGCGCTTCCTTCCTTCTGCGATGCCGCCAGCTCGGCGGACAGGTTGATCGGTGTGAGCGGCTCATCGAGGTCGGCGAGCGGGTTGAGGTCGAGCATTTCCCGCGCTTCGTTGCGCGTCATGATGCCGATGCCGGCCAGCTTGTAGAGGTACTCGGCGGTGTCCTTGAGCGCGCCGCGCAGGAGGCCGCGCTCTTCGAGCTTGGCGTAGTAGCCTGCCTTGCGCTCGGCAGCGGTCAGCAGCTGGCAGTCGATCGCCTGTTCAATGCGCTCGAACCATGGGCCGAGGGTATGCACGACGTGCGCCAAAAAGTTCTGCTCGGCGCCGGCATAGGTGCTGGCCTTGTCGTTGCTGCAGACCATGATCGGCATGACGCGGAAGACGCGGCAGATTTCCTCGATCTGGAATCGGCGCGTCTCTAGATGCTGGGCGTCGACGCCGGTCATGGCCATCGATATGAACTTGGCCGAGCGGTCGAGAATCATCGTGCGGTAGGCATTGTCTCCGCCGACGTAGTTGTCATCGATCCACTTGCGCAACTTTTTGTATTGGTCGTCGTTCATGTTGCCGTCGACCGACAGCATGCCGCCGGGGCGGGCACCGTTGGCGTGCAGCTTGGCGTGCGCCTCTTCGGTGGCGATCGCCAGGCCAACAGCTTCCCGCGCATGGCGGATGGCGTCCATCCCGGCGATCCCGTTCCAGCTCGGCCCCTGGATGTGGAAGATGGTCTCGGCCGGGAATTCCCGGCTGCCGCCGGTTCGCCCGGTGATGAAATACCTGGGCCGCTCCCCCATCGTGTCGCTCAGTTCGACCCGCACCGCGCCCGGCTCGATGTTGATCAGCTCATACACCTTGCCGCTAGCGCTTCTGCTGATGAAGGCGTAACCGTTGCCGGTCAGTGCCGCATGCAGGACCAGCGT
>CAYOHO010000414.1:0-2420 GCA_964403755.1 uncultured Oscillospiraceae bacterium | reverse complement strand
TGCTGATGCTGGCCGCGCCGCGTCGGGATTGGGTCCCGCCAGCCGGCGCGAATCTGATGGTGTGCACTGCTAATAATATATCATTCGAATACAGGCATATCTACAGGCGATGAAGATCATATTCGGCTTCTGGCGGAAAAAAGCGGCCAGCCCGAAGCCGGCCGCCTCTTTTCCGCGGAAAATCCTGCTTCCGGCGGGCGGTCCTAGACCGCGGCCTCGCAATCGGGGTCGATGCCGGCGAACTGGCTGTTGTAGAGGTCGGCGTAGAAGCCGCCGCGTTCCAGCAGCTGCTGATGGTTCCCCATCTCGATGATGCTGCCCCTGTTCATGACCAGAATCTGTTCGGCACTGCGGATGGTGGAGAGGCGATGGGCGATGACAAAGCTCGTCCGGTCTTCCATCAGCCGGGCCATGGCCTTCTGGATCATGACCTCGGTGCGGGTGTCGACGCTGCTGGTCGCCTCGTCGAGGATGAGGATGGCCGGGTCGGCGAGAATGGCGCGCGCGATCGTCAGCAGCTGCTTCTGCCCCTGCGAGATGTTGCTGGCTTCCTCATTGAGCACCATGTCGTAGCCGCCGGGAAGCGTGTGGATGAAGTGGTCGGCCGAGGCCGCCTTGGCGGCAGCCTGGATGTCGGCATCGGTCGCCTCGGCAGAGCTGAAGCGGATATTGTCGCGAACCGTGCCGTTGAACAGCCAGGTATCCTGCAGAACCATGCCGAACAGGCAGCGCAGGTCGGCGCGGGCGAGATCGCGGATGTCGATGCCGTCGACCTTGATCGCGCCGGAGCGGACATCGTAGAAGCGCATCAGCAGCTTGACCATGGTGGTCTTGCCGGCGCCCGTCGGTCCGACGATGGCGATCTTCTGGCCGGGCTGGATTTCGGTGGAAAAGTCGTGGATTACCGTCTGGTCCGGCTTGTAGCCGAAGGAGACATGCTCGAAGGTGACGCGGCCCTCGATATTTTCGGGCGAAGCCGGCTCGGCCGGATCGGACGGTTCCTCCGCCTCCTCGAGGAAGGCGAAAACGCGCTCGGCGGCGGCTGCCGTCGACTGCAGGACATTGGCGACGCTGGCGATCTGGGTGACCGGCTGGTTGAAGGTGCGGACGTACTGGATGAAGGCGACGATGTCGCCGACCTGGATCATGCCGCGCGCCGCCATCAGGCCGCCGGTCAGCACGACCACGACGTAGCCGAGGTTGCCGACGAAGTTCATCAGCGGCATCATCATGCCGGAAAGGAACTGAGACTTCCAGGCCGACTTGTACAGCTCGCCGTTCAGCTCGTCGAAAGCCTCGATCGAGCGCTCCTCGCCGCTGAACGCCTTCATGACGAGATGGCCGCTGTACATCTCCTCGACGTGGCCGTTGACATGGCCGAGGAAGGTCTGCTGCGCCCGGAAGAACTTTTGCGAGCGCTTCACGATCAGCTGGATGATGATCATCGAGAGCGGGAGCACGATCAGGGCGGCCAGGGTCATCAGGAAGCTGATCGAAAGCATCATGACCAGAGCGCCGACCAGGGTCGCGACCGAGGTGACCATCTGGGCCAGGCTCTGGTTCAGCGTCTGGCTGACGGTATCGACATCGTTGGTCACGCGCGACAGGACTTCGCCGTGGGTCGTGCGGTCGAAGTAGGCAAGCGGCAGCCGCTTCATCTTGAGCGCGATGTCACGCCGCATCGAGTAGCTGATGTGCTGGGCCAGTCCGCTCATGATGAAGCTCTGGACATAGGCCAGCAGCGCGCCGAGCACATAGAGGCCGAGCAGCAGGAGCAGCGTCTGGCCGATGACCGTGAAGTCGATGCCGGCGCCGCTGCCGGTCAGGCGGCCCGTGATGCCGGCATAGAGCGCATTCGTGGCCCGGGCAAGGATCTTGGGGCCGGCGATCGTGAAGACGGTGCTGGCCGCGGCGAAGATGAGGACCAGAATGATGCGCAGCCAGTAGGGGCGCAGGAAGCGCAGGAGCTTCTTCATCGAGCCCTTGAAGTCGCGCGCCTTCTCGCCGCCCATCATGGCGCCGGCGGGTCCGCCGTGTCCGGGTCCGCCGCCCGGTCCGCGCCGGCCGCCGCCCGGTCCCATGGACGGGCCTCCGCCGGGCGCCGCCGGGGGCATGCCGTTCCCGCCCTTTTCGAGGCTCTTGCGGATCTTGTCCATGCGGGTGCTCATACGGCGAGTTCCTCCTTGGAAAGCTGCGACAGGGCGATCTCCTGATAGACCGGGCAGGTCTGCATCAGTTCACGGTGCGTGCCGATGCCGACGATGGCGCCCTCGTCGAGGACGACGATGCGGTCGGCGTTGATGATGGTGCCGATGCGCTGGGCCACGATCAGGACGGTTGCGTCGCTGGTGTACTGCCTCAGCGGGGCAGGTTGTTCCAGGCAACCTGAGTACGATATATGTGTTTATGGAGGCACTTCC
>CAYOHO010000413.1:0-2436 GCA_964403755.1 uncultured Oscillospiraceae bacterium | reverse complement strand
GGCTTGCCGGCCTGCATCAGCCGTGCCGGATTGCCTGCCGCTTGCGGCAGGTCGTGCCGGATCGCCTGCGGCTTACAGCAGGTCGTGCCGCATCTCGGCCGGTGTCTTCGGCGACAGGTCGCCGACCGTGAGGTCGAAGATCGTGACGGCACCGGTGCGGCCGCGCTGCTTCATGCGGTAGACGGCGCGGGCGCAGGCCGCCATGACGCTGGACGTGAACTCCGGATTGCTGTCAAGGCGCAGCGAGAACTCGGCGGTCTGGCGGACACCCTCGGAGGTTTCGCCGCTGCGAATGACGAAGCCGCCGTGCGGCAGGCCGGCATGGCGCTCCGCCAGCTCTTCGGCGGTGATGAAGGTCACGTGCGTGTCATAGGCATCGAAATAGTCGGGCATGGTGACGATGGCCTGGCGGATAGCCTCCTTGTCGGCATCCGGCGCAGCCACGACATAGCAGTCGCGCCAGTGCTTCTCACGGGTGGTCAGCTTGACCGGCTCACCGGAGCGGGCAGCCTTCAGCGCCGACTCGATGGGCATGGTGTACTGGCGGGCATCAACCACACCGGGAATGCGGCGAATCGCGTCGGAATGGCCCTGGCTGACACCCTTGCCCCAGAAGGTGAAGTCGGTGCCATGGGGCAGGACGCTGCCGAACAGCGCCCGCGAGAGCGAGAACAGGCCGGGGTCCCAGCCGACCGAGATCATTGACAGGTTGCCGTTTTCCGTGGCAGTCCGGTCCATCTTCTCAAAGTACTCGGGAATGTGGTTGTGGTTGTCGAAGCTGTCGACCGTGCTGAACCACTGGGACAGCTGCGGGCCCTGCTCCGGCAGGTCGGTCGCCGAACCGCCGCACAGGATCATGACGTCGATCCGGTCACGATAGCTGGGCGCCTCAGTGAGCGGCAGGACCGGGGTGGCGGTCAGCGGATGGACGAGCGCGGGGTCGCGGCGGGTAAAGATGGCGACCAGGTTCAGGTCCGGATTGTGGGCCAGTGCCTTCTCCAGACCGCGACCCAGATTGCCGTGGCCAACGATGCCGATATTGATCATTTGAATCCCTCCAAGTCTCGGTATTTCATTCCCGGCCCTGCCAGTCCCCCTGACAGGGCTGAAAATGCAAGATTTCACGTGAATTCTATCACAGACGGCCTTGGTTGTCAGGCGCCGCGCGGATGATTAAAATGAAATGGGCCCTGCCTGCACGACAGGCAGCCAGCCAGGAGGCATCCATGAAAAGCCATACCCGAGCCCTGATCGTCTTCCTGATCGTCTTCATCCTGTTCAGCACACCATTCATGGGACCGTTCAGCTACTTCTCGGACCTTGTGGCCCGGCTGGCTTCTTCGGTCATGGGCCTGCTGCCGCTGACCGCCGCCTGGGCCGCCGTCGGCCAGGCCGTGTTCCGGGCTCTCATCCTGACCGCGCTGCTGCTGCTTGGGCGCAGCCGCCAGAGCCACTATGTCGCCGCAATCTGCGCCCTGGTCGAGATGGTCCACCACCTGGTCCTGGCCGTCACGACCAGAAGTCTCTACCCCGTCTCGCTGTCGATCGCCATCGGCCTGGCCCTGGCCCTGCTGTTCCTGCTGCTGCCGAGCCACCGCCCGTCACTCTGGCTCTCCGACGCCTTCATTCTCGCCATCCCGGCCGGCCTGATCTATGACGGCGTCCTCGGCCCGCTCTACGACCTCTTCCGGCTGCCGGCGCGCGTCTTCTCGCCCCTGTTCATCCTGCCCGACCAGAGCCTGATCGACCGGCTCGCCGGCCATCTTGGCCTGCCGGTCCTCGCCTGGTCCCTGCTGCTTGCCGTCCTGGCGCTGCTGCCGGTCGCCCTCTGGGCGCGCGGCCGCCAGAAAGGCTGAAACGGAGGCTCGTCATGGACCCACTCGAACGGATGAATGAACTGCGGGCCCAGATCGTATACCACAACAAGCGGTATTACGATGAGGATAGCCCGGAAATCTCCGACTACGAATATGACGCGCTGCTGCGGGAGCTGATCGAGCTCGAGGACGCGAATCCGCTCTTCGTCCCGCCCGATTCGCCGACCCGGCGCGTCGGCGGCCAGGCCAAGCGCGAGTTCGCCAAGTTCACCCATGAAGTCCCGCTCAAGAGCCTCACCGATGTCTTCTCGGAGAAGGAGCTGCGCGACTACCTGAACAGCCTGATCCAGTCAGTCCGCAAGCTCGGCCTTCCCGAGCCGGACTTTGTCGTGGAGCGCAAGATCGACGGGCTGTCTGTTGCCCTGGTCTACGAGAACGGGCGCCTGGTCAGTGGCGCCACCCGCGGCGACGGCTTCGTCGGCGAGGATGTCACGCCCAATCTCCGCACCATCGCCAGCCTGCCGCAGCGCCTGCCGGATGCCCCGGCACGCCTGATCGTGCGCGGCGAGGTCTACATGTCGAACGACGCCTTCTTCAAGCTGAACGAACAGCAGGAGCT
>CAYOHO010000412.1:0-2436 GCA_964403755.1 uncultured Oscillospiraceae bacterium | reverse complement strand
CACCGACTACCACGGCATGATGGAGCTGACCGAGCGGCTGATCGAGGCGGCTTCCATGGCCGTCAACGGCACGACCCGGATCACCTACCAGGGCATCGACATCGACCTGACGCCGCCATTTGCCCGCCTGACCATGGTGGAAGCCGTGCGCCAGCATTCGGGCGTCGACTTCGACCAGATCCGGACCACCGAGGAAGCCTACGCCGTGGCCCGCGAGCGCAAGCTCCCGGACCTCAAGCCCGGCCTGCTGCGCGGCGACATCTTGAACCTGTTCTTCGAGGCATACTGCGAGGAGAAGCTGGTCCAGCCCACCTTCATCTACGATTACCCGATCGAAATCTCGCCGCTGACCAAGAAGAAGCCTGGCAGCATCGGCCTGGTCGAACGCTTCGAGCTGTTCATCAACGGCCGCGAGTACGCCAATGCCTACTCCGAGCTCAATGACCCGATCGACCAGCGCGAGCGTTTCGCCGCCCAGCTGAAGAAGCGTGAGGCCGGCGACGAGGAGGCCAACCTGATCGACGAGGACTACTGCGTCGCGCTCGAATACGGTCTGCCCCCGACGGGCGGCATGGGCATGGGCATCGACCGCCTCGTCATGCTGCTCACCGACGAGAACTCCATCCGCGACGTGCTCCTGTTCCCGACAATGAAGCCATTGAAATGAACCGTGCCTGCGGGCTCAGGTTCTCGACGGGGGCTGCCTCAGATTGTTTGAGGCAGCCCCCGTCTGCGAATTCGCCCGCCAGGCATGGTCCATTTCCGGGAAAGGACGCATCATTCAAAACGCAAATTCGTCTTCAGCGCCTAGTGAATGTCCCGGCCGCGAATTCGCAGAAGGCGTCGCCATGGCGACGCCTTCGAGAATCTGAGCGGCAAGGGACATTCACTTTACGTTGGCCGTTCCAGCTCCACGGCCTTGTACAGCGCCTCGACTTCAGCCTCGCCGAGCTCGCGGACGCCGCCGGCGCCCAGTGAGGCGTCGATGCGCAGGGGGCCGACGGTGAGGCGCCGCAGGGCGGTCACCAGCCGCCCGGTGGCGGCCATCATGCGCTTGACCTGGTGGAACTTGCCTTCGTGGATGGTCAGTTCGGCGTGGAGCGGCGACAGGATGTGCAGGCTTGCCGGCCGGCAGACAAGGCCGTCCTCGAGCACGATTCCGGCGGCGAAGGCAGCCGGGTCGGTGGCATCGTCGAAGGGTGCGCCGCTGACGACGACATCGTAGGTTTTCTCCACGCCGTGGCGCGGGCTGGCCAGGCGGTGCCCGAGCGTGCCGTCATTGGTCAGGACCAGCAGGCCGGTGGTGTCGCGGTCCAGGCGGCCGACCGGGAACAGGTCGGCATGGCGGTATGCGGGCGGGATGAATTCGGCGACCGTGCGGTGGTGCGGGTCATCGAGGGCTGTGACCACGCCGGCCGGCTTGTCGAGCATCAGGTAATAGTAGCGCCGGATCAGCGCGGCGCGGCCATCCACCGCGACCTGCGCCCGCTCGTCGTCGCGAACGGCCTGGCCCGGGTCGCGGACCACGCCCCCGGCCAGGGTCACCCGGCCGCTGCGGATGAGGTCGCGGACCTCGGTGCGGCTTCCATATCCGGAATTGGACAGCAGGCGATCAATTCTCATGCAGCCATTATAACTGACGCGCGGCGATTGCGCCGCCCCCGGAATGGCGCTTCCTGCCCGGATGGGAAATAGGGATTGCAAATGACCCGGACAGCGGGGATCCGCGCCTGCCCTGTCCCAAAGCCGCGATCTGTGCTATAATCAATGCAACAGGCCGTGGCCGCCCTGCACTCGGTGACCACATCATACCAGGGAATATCCGTGCCACGGTGAACATCCCAGGCCCTGAACATCAGCAGGCAGTGACCGCCCTACTGGCTGCGCCACCGGGATTGTGAGGCAGCAATCCGGGACCGGCGCTTCTCCACGCATTCCGCTGCTCCGGCAGGATCGCTCCGCCCGGATCCCTGGAAGACAGACGCATTTGGGCAAGGGCCCGCTCGGCCCTGTACATCCACCGGCATCCTGTCCCGGTTGGCGAAATGAGGAAGGAAAGAGGCGACTCATGGCTGCAAGCATCATCAATCTGGAAGAGGGCATGCCCCGGACGGAAGCAGCACTCATGCGCTTGAAGCTCGAACTGGCAACCCTGCGCCGCTGCGGGGTCAAGTCGGTCAAGATCATCCACGGCTACGGTTCCAACGGCACCGGCGGCGCCATCCGGACAGCCGCCCGCAACTACCTGCGTGAGCAGCTGCAGGAGACCCGCATCCGGGCCTACTGCCCTGGCGAGCATTTCGGTCCGTTTGAGACCACCGGCCGCAAGATCATCCAGCTGATGCCGGCCTTCCGCCAGGATCCTGACTGGGGCCGCCAGAACGACGGCATCACGGTCGTCGTCCTGTAGCGGCCGCGCCGCCCGTTCCGCCGGCC
>CAYOHO010000411.1:0-2437 GCA_964403755.1 uncultured Oscillospiraceae bacterium | reverse complement strand
AGCTGCCCTGGAGGTGCAAACGGCATGTTTCAGAATCTGCTCGTCGGCTCGATCGTGATCGGCGGAATCTATGGCCTGATGGGTCTCGGCTTCAGCCTCATCTACCGGGCCTCCGGTCTCCTGTCCTTCGCGCAGGGCGAGTTCCTGATGCTCGGCGCCTTCCTGGGCCTGACCTTCTTCAAGACGCTCAGCCTGCCGTTCTGGCTGACCCTGCTGCTGGTGATCGTCATCCTGTTCCTGTCGGGTTTCGGCATGGAGCGGTTCATCGTCCGGCCGGTCCTGCGCAAGAAAGGCAAGCCGATCCATGTCGTTCTGATCACGATCGGCGTCTCGATTGCCCTGCAGAACCTGGCCCTGATCGTCTATGCGACGGACGTCCGCATGTTTCCCTCCATCTTCCCGATCACCAGCGTGAACATCCTCGGCTACCAGGTGTCGCCGGAATCGATCCTCTGCATCATCGTGGCCCTGGTCAGCATGACGCTGCTGCACCTGTTCATGACCTACACCCGGCTGGGCGTGGCGATGCGGGCAGCCGCACAGGACGAGACAGCAGCCAGTGCCTACGGCATCAATGTCTCCTATGCCAAGGGCCTGACCTGGGGCCTGGCCGGTGCCCTGTCGGGCATCGCCGGCATGCTGATCGGCCCCGTCTATGGCGTCCACATGGGCATGGGCATCTCCATCAGCCTCAAGGGCTTCGCGTCCGCCGTCATCGGCGGCTACGGCAATCTCTACGGCGCCATTCTCGGCGGCTTCATGCTGGGCCTGGTCGAGACCTTCGCGGGCGGCTATCTCTCGTCCCAGGCCAAGGACTTCGTCTCCTTCCTTGTGCTCATCATCTTCCTGATCGCGAAGCCGACCGGCATCTTCAATGCCCGGATCATCGAGAATTGAGCCGGCGCTGCTGGATAGGAGGGATCTGCCTTGAAACTGCAAGTCGCGCCTGGACGGCGCCGGAAGGTAAATCCGCTGACAGCCGCTGCGGCAGCAGCCGTCCTGCTGGCCCTGTTCATTGTGCCAACCCTGCTGAACAACACCTATCTCATGCTGATCATCACCATGTGCGGCATCTACACGATCGCCACCTCGGGACTGGACCTGCTCTTCGGCTATTCGGGCCAGATCTCGCTTGGCCATGCGGCCTTCTACTGCCTGGGCGCCTATGGCACGGGCATTCTCAGCAAGCTCCTGCACATCAATCCCTGGCTGTCGATTGTGCTGGCCTCCATCGTCGCCACCCTGATCGGCGTCCTCTTCGCCCTGCCGACGACGCGGCTCAAGTTCATGTTCCTGTCGCTCGTCACGACGGGCTTCGGCGAACTGGTCTACCAGGCCGTGGTCAACTTCTGGCCGGACATCACCGGCAGCACGTCGGGCTTCAAGGGCATTCCCAAGTTCCGGATCGGGGAGTTCGTGATCAAGGACCGCATCCACTACCTCTATCTGGTCCTCATTTTCACCGTCCTGTTCCTGTTCATCAAGCAGCGTATCGTGAATTCACGGATCGGGCGCGCCTTCATCGCCATCCGGGAAAACACGGAGGCAGCCGGCGCCATGGGCATCAAGGTCCGGCGCTACAAGCCCATGGCATTCGGGATCAGCGCCTTCTTCACGGCGTTCGCCGGCGCCCTCTATGCCCATTATGTCGGCTTCATCAGCCCCGAGACCTTCCTGCGCCAGACCTCGGTGCTGTTCCTGACCATGGTGCTGTTTGGCGGCATGGGCACGTTTATCGGGCCGATCATCGGCTCGACCTTCCTCATCACGCTGACCGAGACCGTGCAGGCGTTCGGCCAGTACCAGCAGCTGATCTATGGAGTCTTCATCATCATCGTCGTGCTCTTCATGCCGACCGGCCTGTCCGGCCTGATCCGCCTGGTGCAGGAGAAGCTGTTCCCCAGGAAGGGGGTGACGGACCATGCTGCTGCGCGTCCATGAGGCCACGATGCAGTTCGGCGGCCTGACCGCCGTCAACAAGGTCAGCCTGGCGGTTCCCGAGCACTCGATCTGTGCGCTCATCGGCCCGAACGGCGCCGGCAAGACCACGCTCTTCAACATGATAGCCGGCCAGCTCAAGCCGACCGGCGGCGAGATCCACTTCGACGGGCGTCGGATCGACGGCATGCACACGTACCAAGTCAACAACGCCGGCATCTCGCGCACCTACCAGAACATCAACCTGTTTCGCAGCATGACCGCGCTCGAGAACATCATGGTTGGCTGGCACCCGAAACTGCGCAGCGGGCTGGCCGCCAGCATCCTGCACACCCGCCGCCAGCAGGCTGAGGAGGCTGAGATGGTCCTCCGCGCCAATGAGCTGCTGGCATTTGCCGGCCTCTCCGGCAAACGTGACGACATATCCGGCAGCCTGTCCTATGGCGACCAGCGTCTGCTCGAGATCTGCCGGGGGATGGCCAGCAGCCCGCGCCTGCTC
>CAYOHO010000410.1:0-2448 GCA_964403755.1 uncultured Oscillospiraceae bacterium | reverse complement strand
TCATCGGTACCATGCAGACGGATGCTGCGCGGATGGTGCCAAACGTCCGTAGATGAGAGCATGCTGATATCATTATTATAAGCCAACGGATGCTGGAATGCACCGCCCCGCCGGTCCGGCGCCGTCGCACATCCCAATGGTGCACCCCGCCGACGCCAGCGGACGCCCCATCGACGCCAGTGAACCCAGCGATGCCGGTGCTTGCCCCAACATCCTGCACCTGCCGAAGGCGGCAAAAAGGCGGGTCGGCCCGGAAGCCGCCCCGCCCTGTGGATACGGTTGTGGTGTCTGTCTTCGGGCGCGATGTCAGCGCTCGTAGTAGGTGTAGCCGCGCAGGCCGTTTTCGTAGGCCCGCATGATGTCACGGCGCTCCACGGCATTGATCGTGCCGTCGTTGACGGCAGCCTCGGCGGTGCCGCGGAAGCGTGTCACCATGCGCTTGGGGTCGAACTCGACATAGGAAAGGACGTCGGCCACGGTGTCGCCCTGGATCTCCTTGACGAGGTCGAAGGTGCCGTCGGCGTTGACGCGGATGCTGACGACGTTCGTGTCGCCGAACAGGTTGTGCAGGTCGCCCAGGGTCTCCTGGTAGGCGCCGACCAGGAAGATGCCGACGTAGTAGTCCTCGCCGTTCTTGAGGTCGTGCAGCGGCAGGGTGCGCTTGACGTCGTGCAGGTCGATGAAGTGGTCGATCATGCCGTCGCAGTCACAGGTGATGTCGGCGACGATCGCCTGGCGCTTCGGCATCTCGAGCAGCCGGTGGATCGGCATGATCGGGAACAGCTGGTCGATGGCCCAGCTGTCGGGGATCGACTGGAAAACGGAGAAGTTGCAGTAGTAGATGTCGGCAATGGCGCTGTCCAGGTCCTCGAACTCGGGCGGCGGGTTCTTCAGCTTGTGCTGCTCGCGGGCAATCAGGCCGATCGTGTTCCAGAAGATCTTCTCCGAGAACGAGCGCTCGCGCAGGCTGATGCGGCCATGCTTGAACATGTCGCGGATCTCGTCGCGGTAGTAGAGGGCGTCGTTGTAGCACTCCTGGATGTTCTTCAGGCTGACGTTCTTGTAGACGTCGAACAGGTTCTTGATCTGCTCGGAGGTCGTGGGCTCGAGCTTTTCCGGCAATTCGTACTCCTCGAGCTTGGCGACATCGAGCACGTTGCAGACCAGCACCGAGTAGTAGGCGACGGTGGTGCGGCCGGATTCGGTGACGATGGTCGGGTGCGGCACGCCGCTCGGGTCGAGGATCGACATGACGGCTTCGACGACGTCGCTGCAGTACTCTTCGACGGAGTAGTTGCGGCTGTTGGTGAAGTTGGTGTTGGAGCCGTCGTAGTCGACGGCGAGGCCGCCGCCGAGGTCGAGGAAGCCCATGGGCGCGCCCTCGCGGACCAGCTCGGCGTAGATGCGGGTGGCCTCGAGCACGGCGGAGCGGATGTCGCGGATGTTCGGCACCTGCGAGCCGAGGTGGTAGTGCAGCAGGCGGAGGCAGTCGAGCATGCCGCGCCCGCGCAGCTTGTCGACGACGCCGATGACTTCGGTGACGTTGAGGCCGAAGATGCTGCGGTCGCCGCCGGACTCGGTCCAGTGTCCGCCGGCCTTGGCCGCGATCTTGATGCGGACGCCGATATTGGGCTTGACGCCCAGCGCCTGCGAGCGCTCAAGCACCGCATCCAGCTCGGTCGGGATCTCGATGACGAAGAAGGCCTTGAAGCCCATCTTGACGGCATAGAGGCAGAGGTCGATGAACTCCTCGTCCTTGTAGCCGTTGCAGATCAGGCAGGCTTCCTTGTCCTTCATGACGGAGAGCGCGGCAATGAGCTCGGCCTTGCTGCCGACCTCCAGGCCATGGTGGTAGCGTTCGCCGAAGCGGATGACCTCCTCGATGACCTGCTGCTGCTGGTTGACCTTGACGGGATAGACGCCGCGGTAGACGCTCTGGTAGCCCAGCTTCTTCATGGCGTCGCCGAACGAGTTGTTCAGCAGCGAGATCTGGGAGTCGAGCAGGTTCTCGAAGCGCAGCAGCACCGGCATCTCCATGCCGCGGTCCCGGATGCCCGAAACGATGTCCATCAGGCTGACGGTCGTCTCCGGTCCGTTCTTGGACGGGTTGACCACCACTTCGCCCTGCTTCGAGATCGAAAAATAGCCGGCGCCCCAGTTGCGGGTGCCGTACAGCTCCTCTGACTTCTCACGCGTCCATCTGCCCAGCAGATCCGGTTTTTCCATCGTTGCCTTCTCCAGTTCCTGGAATTTCCCGTCCAGGCGGGTGAAGCGGCGCCGGTCGGCAGCCGCTGCGGATCGAGGTGCAGCCAGTCCGGTCCGGCGGGCGGGCCGCTGTCCGGCGAAGAGCCGGCCCGGGACGTCTGGCGTTGAGTGCCATCATTTCTCTATGGTGCAGCGGTTCCATGCCCTGCTGACACAAGCGGAAATCGGGGGACCAGCTGGCCG
>CAYOHO010000409.1:0-2482 GCA_964403755.1 uncultured Oscillospiraceae bacterium | reverse complement strand
CAGGACGATGATCGATGGCGGCGTGCGCGGCCTGTCCGGCTATGTCGCCGATATCATCCCCGGTGTGACGCCCTGCTTCGCCTGCCTGCGGGGCTATGCCGGAAAGCCGCTGGACAGCGGCGACCCCGGCACGCCGCCGGGCGGCTCGGCGAGGGCGACGGGCGGTGCAGCGAGGGCGACGGGCGGTGCAGCGGGGGCATCGGGCGGTGCATCCGGGGCGACGGGCGGTGTAATTGGGGCGACAGCCGGTGTGATCGGCTCGCTGGAGGCGATGCTCGTCATCCAGAGCCTGCTCGGCCTGCCTGATCCGCTCCGGGGCGATCTCTTCTATTTCGAGGGCAAGACCATGCAGACCACGCGGGTGCATGTCGAGCGGGTGTCGGACTGCCCGGTCTGCGGCGGCCTCTTCAGTCCAGGATTGTGATCTCGTCGCCGGGGCGGATGGTTCCGCCTTCCAGGACGCGGGCGAAGATGCCTTCCGTCGGCATCACGCAGCTGCCGACCTGGTGGTAGATGGCGCAGTGCTTGTGGCACTCCTTGCCGATCTGGGTGACTTCCATCAGGCAGGGGCCGATGCGGAAGCGCGTGCCCACCGGCAGCTCATAGAGGGTAAGGCCCTCGGTCGTGATGTTTTCGGCGAACTTGCCGGAACACAGGCCTTCGATGCCGATCTGCTCCATCTTGTGAATGCTCTCGATGCCCAGCAGCGAGACCTGCCGGTGCCAGCTGCCGGCGTGGGCGTCGCCTTCGAGTCCGTGGTCGACGCGGAAGACACCCTCCGGGATGGGCGTCTTGATGACGCCCTTGCGTTCGCTGCGGTTGATGGCAATGACCTTGGCCATGGCTATGGTTCCTTTCTCATTTTGCATCCAGCCGCCTGGATCGGCGGCGTCTGCGGCTGTTCAAGTCTTTGGTCGCCGGTCTGCGGCCTTGCAGCGTTCAGGGCATGAGCTCGGGCGGCTGTACCGGCTCGAAGTCCGAAGGCCGCTGGAACAGGCCGGAGCGTCCGCCGGACTTCTCCAGGAGCAGGATGTTCTCGATGATCATGGCGCGGTCGACGGCCTTGCACATGTCGTAGATGGTCAGGGCTGCGGCGGCTGCGGCGGTGAGCGCCTCCATCTCGACGCCGGTGCGCCAGACCGTGCGCACGGTGGCCGTGACGATCGCCAGGTCGGGCTCAACCAGCTCGATGTCGACCTCAACCCCATCGATCGGCAGCGGATGGCAGAGCGGGATCAGGTCGGGCGTATGCTTGGCGGCCATGATGCCGGCGATGCGGGCGGTGGCCAGCACGTCGCCCTTGATGGCCGCCTGGTCGCGGATCAGGCAGAGGGTATCCGGGCACATGCGCACACTGGCGCGGGCGGTCGCCTGGCGGGCGGTCAGCGGCTTTTCGCTGACGTTGACCATATGGGCTTCGCCGGTCGGGGTCAGATGGCTCAGGGGATTCGGGCTTTGCTGTTCCATATCGGCTCCTTTCAGGTCAAGGTGGAATACGGATGCGGCGCAGTGGCAGCGGCTGGGCAAGCTGTGTCGGCACTGGCGGATGCCGGCGCCATTCGGGCTTCCGCGTCAGCCGCCGGTGACGGTTGTGTGTCCGCGTCAGCCGCCGGTGCGGTCCATGCCGCGGGTTGGCTTGAAGCGGTCGCCGAAGGTGTGGCCTTCCGGTTTGCTGTAGATGGCGGCCTGCATGCAGGCGAGCAGCGCCTCGTCGCCGGGTTCGGCCAGCGCGGCGCGCAGCGAGATTTCGCCGAGGTCGCCGAGGCAGGGCTTGAGCATGCCGTCGGCCGTGATCCGGATGCGGTTGCAGGCACTGCAGAACCGGTGCGAGATCGGGCGGATCAGGCCGACTGTTCCGGCGTAGCCGGGGATGCGGTAGACTTCGGCCGGACCGGAGGGCTCGGTCTGGGGCTCGCGCTCCAGCGCCGGGAAGGCGGCCAGGACCTCGGCGCCGCTGACCACGCGGCTGTCATTGCGGCCGACGTCGTTCATCGGCATGAGCTCGATGAAGCGGACCGCCAGCGGCCGATCGCGGGTCAGGGCGATCAGGTCGCCGATCTCGTCGTCGTTGACGCCGCGGACCAGCACCGTGTTCAGCTTGATCGGCATCAGGCCGACGGCGAGGCAGGCATCGATGGCTGCCAGCACCTCGGTCAGGGCGCCACCGCCGGTGATGCGGCGGAAGCGGTCGGCCTTCAGCGAGTCGAGCGAGATGTTCACCCGGTCCAGCCCGGCGGCCTTCAGCGCAGCGGCCCGGGCGGCCAGGCCCTGGCCATTGGTGGTCAGGGACAGGTCGGTGATGCCGGGAACCGAACGCACGCGGCCGACGATCTCCTCGAGGTCGGTCCGCAGCAGCGGCTCGCCGCCGGTGAGGCGGACCCGGCGCAGGCCGAGTCTGGCCCCGGTCCGGACGATGCGTTCGCATTCCTCGGGCGTCAGCAGTTCGGGCGCTGCCCGCTCAGGGCTTTCCGGGCAGGCGCCC
>CAYOHO010000408.1:0-2487 GCA_964403755.1 uncultured Oscillospiraceae bacterium | reverse complement strand
CTTTGGGCGAGATGATGTCCGGGCCTTCAGATGAGACGGCCCTGGAGCCGGCGGGGAAGGCGGCAGCAAAGGCGGCAGGGAAGACGGCAGGAAAGGCAGCTGACGAGATTGCCCGGCAGCGCCGCCAACGTTCGCGCACCCCCTGAAACCAGTCCTTGATTTACTGCCCAAAATATAAACAGGTATTTATATCCAATTCGCTGATTCTGTATCTATGATCACAAAACCTGCATGTTTTGCCAATAAATCCCATTGACGATGGCCGTTTTTGATGTCATATTGAGCGTGTGGCTGCGAGCGAACGCGCTCCTGATCACATTTTTTTAGAAGACATATAAATACGAATTTACAGAATGAAACTCATCCCCCGGCCAGAATTCCTGAACAATGCAGCCGTAAGCAAAGCCATTCAAGCCAAGATGAAGGGGTATTCGGTAAACCGCCATGAAGATGTCCATTGACCAGCTTTCCTTCACGATGAACACCAAGCTCTTCCCGATCATCGGCTGCCCGATGGGGCAAAGCAGCGCCTCCTGGGCCTACAACCCGCTGTTCATCGCGAATGGCATCGACGAAGTCATGTGGCCGATCGAGATCCCGGTCGGCGGGCTCGGCGATTTTGTCGCCGCCTTCAAGACCTTCGGCATGCGTCACTTCTGCCTGACGATGCCGCACAAGGCCGCGATCATCCCCTTCCTCGATGAAGTGGTTCCGTCCTCCCGCATCTTCAACTCGGTCAACGTCGTCAAGGTTGATGAGAACGGCAAGCTGGTCGGCGTCGGCATGGACGGCCAGGGCAACATGGCGGCGATCAAGGCCGCCGGCGTCTCCGTCAAGGGCATGCATGTCTTCATCCTCGGCGCCGGCAGCATCGTCGGCTCGATCCTGCTCCAGATGGCCAAGGAGGGCGCTCGCAAGGTGACGCTCGTCAACCGCTCCGTCGAGCATGCCGAGAAGCTTGTCAGCATCGTCCACCAGCATACCGACCTCGAGATCGAGTGCCTGCCCTTCACCAACGAGAACCTTGACCGGCTCGCTGCCGAGTGCGACCTCTTCATGCAGTCCACGCCGCTTGGCCTCTTCGGCTACGGCAGCGATCATGAGTATCTCGGCTTCATGGAAAAGCTGCGCCCGGATGCGGTTGTCATGGAGAACATCGTCAACCCGCCGATGACCCGGGTAGCCCGCATCGCCAAGGAGCGCGGCCACAAGGTCATCTACGGTGTCGACATGATGATCGGCCAGATCGGCGAGATCTTCGAGTTCTGCTTCGGCTACAAGCCGGCTCCCGAGCACCTCGCCGAAGCCCGCAAGAGCGTCTACCAGTACTTCAAGTTCGACGTCTGAACCGCTCGCCCGGGGCGCCCGGTTCGATCGGCAAAGAGTCCAATGCCACAAAAGAATTCCAATGCCACAGAGGTTTTCAGTCCCCCAGGGGATCGCATATCAGCAGGAGGAAAAGAATGGAGAAGAAGATCTACAAGGCCATGGAGACGTTGCTAAACGTCTGCGCCAAGTGCAAGAAGGATGAGAAGATCCTGATCGTGACCGATCCCGACAGGCTCTTCATCGCCCAGGCGCTGTGGGATGCCGCCGCCGACTATCCAAACAAGAGCATGATCATGATGCCGACGCAGACGATGCATGGCCAGGAGCCGACCGCGCTGGTCGCCGCCGCCATGATGGAAGCGGATGTCATCTTCCGTCCGACCACGTTCTCGATCTCCAGCACCCAGGCCAAGCGCAATGCCTGCGCCAGGGGCGCCCGTGACCTGAACTGCTCCGACTACGACATGCGCATGCTCGAGAGCGGCGGCCTCTACGCCGATTTCGAAGCCATGGGCCCGATCATGGACAAGGTCGCTCCCCTGATGGAAGGCGACGACGTCCTGATCACCGCGCCGATCGGCACCCACATCACCGCCAAGATCACCGGCCGCAAGAGCCTGCCCCAGTATGGCCGCAGCCTGGTTCCCGGCCAGTCCTCCTCGCCGCCGGACATCGAGTGCGCGGTCGGCGCCAACGCCGGCACCATGAATGGCGTCGTCTACATCGACGGCAGCATTCCGCACCCCCGTCTCGGCCTCATCAAGGAGCCGATCCGCATCGAGATCAAGGACAGCGAAGTCGTCGACATCAGCGGCGGCGAAGAAGCTGCAACCCTGGCCGACGTCCTCAAGAGCTTCAACGATCCCGGCGCCTATCACGTCGGCGAGATCGGCCTCGGCATGAACCCCGCCTGCGAGCTGACCGGCCGCATGCTGGAAGACGAAGGCTGCTACGGCACCATCCACTTCGGCTTCGGCGATGACCGCGGCTTCGGCGGAACCACCAGCTGCCCGCTGCACCTCGACCTGGTCTTCCGTGCGCCTACCCTGACGATCGATGGCCATGTCATTCTCGACAGCGGCGTCCTGACCGTCAAGTGAAACTGGAGGAAAATGGCATGAACCCCAACGACTATCCCCAGGGTCTTCTCTTCTCGCC
>CAYOHO010000407.1:0-2492 GCA_964403755.1 uncultured Oscillospiraceae bacterium | reverse complement strand
CATGGTGCCCGCAGCCATGATCGGCTTTGCGATCTTCGGCATCGTCTTCATGTTCCTCGTCTACTGGCCCCTCAGGAACGCCAGCTATCCGACCGCCACCGTCATCGCGACCATGGGCGCCTCGATTGTCATCCGTGAATCGGCGACCCTGATCTGGGGCAGCCAGCCGCTGACCTCCCGCCCGATCATCCGCGGAAACATCGATATCGGCGGCATCCGGCTCCAGTACCAGTATCTGCTGACCATCCTGGTCAGCGCGATCCTCATCTTCCTTGTCTTCACGCTCTTTGAGAAGCTTTATGCCGGCCGCATGATGCAGGCGGCCGCGCAGGACAAGTACGCAGCCGAGCTGCTGGGCATCCCCACGATCCTGACGACGGCCGCCACCTACATCATCGTGGTCAGCCTGGCCTCGATCGGCGGCTACATGATCGCGCCGATGTTCATGGTCAACGTCACCCTCGGCTCGCTGCAGCTGCGCGCCTTCGCCGGCGTCGTCATCGGCGGCTTCGGCAATGTCAAGGGCGCCATCATCGGCTCGCTCCTGATCGGCCTCGTTGAATCCTACAGCTCCCTGATCACCACGACATACAAGGATGCGGTCGTCTTCCTGATCCTCATCATCGTCCTGCTGGTCCGTCCGCAGGGACTGTTCGGCGAGCGCATCGCCGACAAGGCTTGAGGAGGATGGATATGGAAAAGCGCATCGTGCACTATAAGAGCTCTCCCATCGCCCTGATCCTGATCGTGGCAGCCCTGGCTGCCTTCATGGTCATCGCGCCGCAGCTGACCAACGACTACAGCATGCAGGTCCTCAACATCGCGCTCATCAACAGCATCGCGGCGCTCGGCCTGTCCGTGATGCTCGGCATGGGCGGCCAGCTGTCGTTCGCCGCCGTCTCCTTCATGGGCATCGGCGCCTACACCTACGGCAACCTGACATCTGGGCGCAACGGCTTCATCCTCGACTCGCTGGCCTCGCTGATGGTCTCGATCCTGGTCGCCACGGCCCTGGCCTACATCTTCGGCCTGATCCTGTTCCGGCTCAAGGGAACCTACTTCACCTTTGCCACGATCGGCCTGGTCCAGGTGACCTGGGCGATCTACGTCAATTTCAAGCCCCTGTCCGGCGGACCTGACGGCATCTCCAGCATTCCGTTCATCTCGCTGTTCGGCTTCCAGGCCACCGGCTACCGCCAGCTGTTCTACATCATCATGGGCTTTGTCATCATCTGCATGTTCCTGGTTGAGCGGATCCGCCGCACCCAGCTGGGCCGCTCGCTGGCGTCGATCCGTGACAACGAGATCGCGGCCCAGACCCTCGGCGTTGATGTCTACAAGACCAAGGTCATCGCCTTCACGATCGCCGGCGCGCTGGCCGGCCTGGCCGGCGGCCTGATCGCCATGCACAACCGCTTCGTGGCGGCCGACCTGTTTACCTTCGATGTCGCGACAACGTATGTCATCATGGTCATGCTGGGCGGCGTCAACAACACGGTCGGCGTCTTCGTCGGCTCCCTGCTGGTCACGATGCTGCCCGAGTGGCTGCGCCCGGTCCAGCAGTACCTCAAGCTGATGTACGGCATCGGTGTCATCCTCCTGATGGTCTTCATGCCGATGGGCCTGGCGGGCCTGCTGACAACGATCCTGAAGAAGCAGCGCAAAAAAGTCGCGGAGGTGGCGGAACATGAATCCAATACTAAGGCTTGATGGCGTCAGCAAGCGCTTCGGCGGCGTCGTCGCGGCCGAGGATGTGTCCTTCTCCGTCATGCCGGGCGAGGTTCATGGCCTGATCGGTCCGAACGGCGCCGGCAAGTCCACGATGATGAACCTGATCAGCGGCATCTACACGCCGGACGCCGGCCGGATCTTCCTGGACGAGGTCGACATCTCCAGCGTGCCTTCGCACAAGCGCGCCCGCATGGGCATCGGCCGCACCTTCCAGACGCCGCGCTTCCTGCAGCGCTCCAATATCCGCGACAACCTGCTGCTGGGCACGGACCTCGGCAAGCAGCCCGGCTACCTGAAGTCCTATGTCTCCAAGCCGTATGCCGATTTCGAGCAGAACCTCGGCGAGCTCATGGAGCTGGCGCGCTTCAGCTTCAACTGGGACGACGACATTTCGGCGCTGTCCTACGGCAAGCGCAAGATTCTCGAGATCGTCCGCTCGATGCTCGCCAATCCCCGCGTCATGCTGGTCGACGAGCCGGCGGCCGGCCTCAACAACGTCGAGATCGAGCACGCCATGGACCTCCTGAACCTGGCCGCGAAGCAGCGCGGCATCGGCGTCCTGCTGATCGAGCATTCGATGGACATGATCATGAACATCTGCGAGTCGATCGTCGTGCTCAACTTCGGCCGCGTGATCGCCTCCGGAACGCCAGCCGAGATCTCGAGCAACGAGCAGGTCATCGAAGCCTACCTGGGAAGGAGTCTGGACGATGCTTAAGATCAGGGACCTACACGCATACTACGGTCCAATCGAAGCCCTC
>CAYOHO010000406.1:0-2494 GCA_964403755.1 uncultured Oscillospiraceae bacterium | reverse complement strand
TAATCGCCAGCGTGCTTTCATCAGCCGGCAGCGTGACGGTCTTTGTCAGCGTGGCGCTGGTCCGGTCCGGACTGACAGCCGGCGTGGCTGCTGCGCCTGTACCTGCGGCTGATGTGGTTCCGTTACCTGCAACGGATGCTGATGTGGTTCCGGTACCTGCAGCAGTTGGGGCAGTGGTGCCGGCCAGGGCTGCGGCCTCAATGCTGGCAAAGCTGCCTTCCCGGGCATAGGCCCGGATAGACAGCGGCCCGGAACCGGCCGGCAGGTAAAGGCCAAACGAGTCCGTCTCGGCATCGAATTCGGGGAACACGTCGGCCGTTCCCCCATCCGTGACCAGGGTCAGCTGCGCGAGGCGGGCCGAGAATTCGGCCACATCGAGGTCACTGGCAGCACGCGTGCTGCGCGTGCCGGTCTTGTCCTGGAGCTGCAGCTGACTGTCCTTTTCTCCGACGACAGCAAAGACCTTGTCCGGCTGGCTCTTGAGGGTGGCAGCCCGGTCCGCCTGGACCAGCGTGAACGGGAGCACTGCACCGGATGAACCGGATGCACCGGTTGAACCAGTCGCACCGGATGAAGCGGACGCGCCAGATGTTCCGGATGAAACGGTAGCCCCGATTCCTCCCTGCCCGTCTGTTATGGCCGCAGCTTCGCCGGTCGAACGGACGCGGCCGACGCGGACGTAGGCCACGCGGTCAGCCTCCGGCACGCCTGCCGTCGCGGGCAGGAGGGCACGCAGCCCTTCCCAGCGGGTGTCAGGATTGTCACACGAAGCGATCCGTTCACCGCTGAGACTGAAGAGTTCGGCGGCGACGGGGGCGTCCGGGTTGGCAACGGTGAGGGCATAGCGCAGGCCCTGACGCGTCTCCTCCGGATAAAAAGAAGCATAGCGGGCGCCACTGGCATCCGATGAGACGACAGCTGCGATGGCCGACGAGCTGCTGGCAGCAGAATGACTGCTGCCGGCCGATTGCCCGGTTCCGCCCGGCTGGCCGATGGCGACTGAAGAGGCGACAATAGCCGGCAGTGACAGGTCAAGCACGGAGCCAGCCGACAGCTGGCTGATCATGGGCACCTCAAGATTGCCGAGATCGGCATGGCGGCCACGCCCATCACTGGCGAGGGCGAAAATTTCCGTATGGTAGTTTCCCGGCCGGTAGCCGCGGACGTCCAACGGCAGGGTGAAGCCGGCCGGATCGCTGCCAAGCCGGGCAGCATCCGTTGCGGTCACAACCCGGCCTTCAACCTGCAGGAAGGTCCGGCAGTGCAGCGACGAGCCGGTTCCCGGTGCAGCATTGCCTGCTCCTGTGCCAGCATTGCCGGCTCCCGTGGCGGTTTCCGTAGTCTGGACCGTTCCGCCGAGCAGCCGGCGGCCGAACACAACAGCGCCGTTCCGGGGTGTCTCCGGCTTCAGGAGCATGTCACCGAGGGCAGCCGTCGCCGTCCCGGCTGATGCGCCTGAAGCGGTGGAAATGGCGGACGCGGTACCGCCGGCAGATAGGCTGCCGCCCGAGAGGCTGGCAGAGGACCATTCGCCGGGCACCGACAGGCCGGCGGCAGCCAGGGCGCGGGCCAGCCAGGCGATCCGGCTCTCCCCCGCTGCCAGAGCCGGCGGCGTGGCGGGAGCGGATGGCGAAGCCGCCTGCAGCAGCGGCCAGAAGTCGCTGACGAACGCCGGGTCATCCTTCTGCTGGCGCAGGTAGGCTGGTGACGTTGCCAGACGCTGGAGGAAGAGGCCGGCCGCATCGGCATCGGTGCTGATTAGTGATGCCCACCCGGCCCCTTGCATGCTGTTGGTTCCTGCCGGATTGCCGGTTCCCGACGCCGTGCTTGTTCCCGACGCCACGCTTGTTCCCGACGCCGTGCTGCTTCCTGCCGGATTGCCGGCTGCCATCGCCGTCCCGGCTGACGGCTGGGCTGCGCCGGCCAGAAGCAGGGACTGGCCGCGAGCCGTCAATGCTTCGGCAGCGGCTGGATCCGGCCGCGGACGGCTGGACGTACCGGATGCGGCCGCTGCCGGCGGGGTGCCAAACATGGAGGGTTCGCCGGAAAGGCGGGTGAAATAGGCCGCTGTGGCAACGCCGACCAGCAGCAGGAGCAGCAGGGCGGACAATTCGAACAGGGGCAGGCGCCGGCGGCGTGCCGGTACCGGCGGCCGGTCAAAGGGTCTGTCCTGGGCGGGCCGTATGAACGGCGCCTGTGGGTCGCGGCCTGATTTCATGTCTCGACGGACACCTCGGCCCGCTGGTCATTGAGGCTGCCGGACATGCCGTCAAGCTCATCCAGCGTCAGCGCAAAGCTGGGCGCGAAGTCGCGCATGAAATGGCGCACCTCCGGCAGCGGAGAGGCCTCGATCTTGGCAAGGGTCGACTGCCCGGCCAGCCTGAACTCGCTGTTGCCTGCCTTCTCCTCCTCGATGCACTTGAGGTAGGCGCAGATGCGGTCGGCGGCCTTGACCAGGCGCATGGCCTCCTCATTCTCAACCGTGCCGGTGTCC
>CAYOHO010000405.1:0-2503 GCA_964403755.1 uncultured Oscillospiraceae bacterium | reverse complement strand
CACCCCAGATAGCGAACATTCTCTGAGTGCGAGGTTATTTGGCTGATCGTTTTTGCCGCTTGAGGCGTTATTTTTTTCGATACGTCTATGTAGAGTTCCGCTTCGGCGTTTACGGCGCAGCGGAGCAAAAGTCCCAAGTTTTTCTTTACCCATTGAGGAGTCAGTGCGTAGATGTCATCGTCGCCGCCGACAATGACTGACCATTTGGGCGGCGATTTTTTATTCGGCGGGTAGACGGCGAGAAATTTTTCCGCTTCGCACGCCAGCTTTTCTTTCTCTATGGAATTTACCGAACCAAGCGTCACAAAGATGTTGGGCTTTCTTTCGGGAAATTCATGATCCGCTATTACGGCAAAGTCAAATGGGTCGGTGGTTACAATGCCGGGGCGCATCACTGTAGCGCAGTGACATCTCCAGATATATCCCAGAGCCAAATTGTAAGGGGCTGCCGATTCTCCTGCCGATATTATCAAAATATCGCGTGCTCCCTCCCTAACGCCATGCTCGGCAAAGGAAGCGCCGACGCGGCGCATCAAGGAGTCGCCGTCCGCCATTGTCAGCCAGTCTCTGGCGTCGCGTCTATTGCCGCCGACCAGTCTGCGGGCTGCGGCATCAGCACGTTTTCTCACAGTACCGCTTAACAGCGGCACTTCCATTTCCAAAATTTTCGCGCCCGTTGCGCGGGCAAGCCACAAAGAGACGCCCCTGCTCTGAGTGAGGTGAGAGGCGTCTTTGTCATTAAGCAGTAATATTATTCGGACTGTGTTTAGCGGTTCCAATTGCCGCGGTTTCCAGACTTCGAAACTATTTCCCGCACCTTTTCGAGATCCTCGGGCGTGTTGACGTTGGGTCCTTCGGAAGGATAGCGTGTGGGAATAACAGTCATCGTGTATCCGTGTTCCAATATGCGCAGCTGTTCCAGAGATTCGGTGCGCATCAGCGGTGTTGCCTGCAGTTTTACCATCTTCAGCAGAAAATCTTTGGTGAAGGCGTATACGCCGATGTGCTCCCATAGCGGGCATTCCGTCTCATTGCGCATATAGGGAATGGGCGACCTGCTAAAGTAAAGAGCTCTGCCGTTTTGGGCGCGGACGACCTTCACAATGTTGGGGTTGTGAAAATCTTCGTCATTTTTTATCGGCAGACACATAGTAGCGGAGTCGCAGCCCTTGTCGGCGACAATTCCCTCCGCCAGCTCTTTAAGCATACGGGGGTCAAGCATCGGCTCGTCACCCTGAACATTGATGACATAATCCGCCTCAACACCTTCAGCCACTTCCGCGACACGGCTGGAGCCGTCAGGGTGGTCACAGCGCGTCATCATTGCCTCGCCGCCGAAAGCGGTCACTGCGTCAAAGATTCGTTGGTCATCTGTAGCCACTACCAAGCGGGAGAATACTTCTGAGGCAAGCGCGCGTCTGTAGACGTGTTCAACCATCGTCTGTCCGCAAATGTCCACCAACGGCTTGCCGGGAAGTCTGGAAGAGGCGTAGCGTGAAGGGATAACCCCCAGTATCTTTGGCAGGGGCATTATCTTTGTTCCTTCCACTCTCTGAACTTTGAGAGCATCTTCTCTCTGTCCAAGTAACGCACGTTGTCAACAATCCACTCACGCATTTGTTTGCCGTCCTCCGTCTCCTGCTTGTAGCTGATGAAGTCAAGTTCTATGCCAAGAGCGTCAGCTATCTTACAGGCAAATACCGGCCAAATCATGCCGATATCGCCGATAACGGGGATACTGCCTTCATGACGCGCAAAGGCGGACATCTCCATACGGAAGGGTATTTTGGATATTTTTGTCTTGGGCAGCCCTTTGTCGATAGCCTCCTGAATAATGGCGCTCTCTTTTTGGATATCCTGCGCCTTGCGGAGATTTTCGTCCAAGTCAAAACGGATCAAAGTCTTGTTTTCCAGGCTGTAGACACTCTGTCCCTGCCACCATGACCAGATTCCATGTCCGGTATATGTTTCAAAGGGGCCGTCGTGGATCTCCTGTGTCAAAGCCACAGCCGATTCGATGATAACGTCGGCGCTCCCGAGCATTGACGCTATTCTGCTTGAGCGTTCGGCAATGGGAATACTGTCGCCGACGGAGAGTCCCACATGTCCGCCGCCGACCATCTGCGGAATGGTCACCAATACGGGGATATTTTTTTCCGCTCCCTTACCCAGCATGGTTTTGGGGTCACAGCCCCAGCCGGCAACGGTCTCAAATGGCAGTCCTGTCTGACGGCAAAGTCCCAGGATCTCTTCGGCCAGTTTTTCCGTGCGCAGCCCCATGGGGTATGCCATGTTCGCCGCGGCCTTGACAACCATGTGCCCGTTGGCGTCTGCGCCTTTTTTAAGGAGTTCTTCGTCAAGAAGCATCTCTTTTCTGAGAGCATCTTTCTGCTCGCATGACAACTCCGTAAACTCAAAAACATTGCCGCGCGGCATTTTTGCTTTATCAAAACCAAACTGCGAAGCATCGCACATTTTCACACGATCAAGCGCGCCGCCCATC
>CAYOHO010000404.1:0-2506 GCA_964403755.1 uncultured Oscillospiraceae bacterium | reverse complement strand
CCGCGCGGCGCCGCCGCCGCGCGGCCGCTTCCGGCAATTGGCCACACAAACGGGAGCGCCGATTTCGAACAATTGTGACAATTGACTGCCTTTGCCAGGGCAATCAGGTATAATCGGATTCAGAAACCGCCAGCAGCACTGCTGCCAGACGCAGCCTCGCAGCCAGCCGGTGGAACAGCCCCCGCGAATGACCGCAGCCAGCCACGGGGAACAGCCCCCGCGAATGACCGCAGCCAGCCAGGGGGAACAGCCCCCGCGAATGCCCACAGCCAGCCCGCATCGGTTCCGAGGACCGGCGGCTGTCAATACAAACCAGCAAGGTGAAAACCATGAACAAGGCGCCCCATATTCTCATCTGTGACGACGATCCGGTGGTCCACGAGTCGCTTTCCCTTTATCTCGACGCCGAGCACTTCACGCACGCGTCGGCCTTCAATGGCGAAGAGGCACTGCAGAAGGCCGAAACCGACCATCCCGACCTGATGATCCTCGACGTCATGATGCCGCGCCTGTCCGGCACCGACGTCATCCGCGAGATCCGGCGCACCAAGCGGCTGCCGGTCATCATGCTCACGGCCAAGGGCGAGGAGATCGACCGCGTGCTCGGGCTCGAGCTCGGTGCCGATGACTACATCGTCAAGCCATTCAGTCCGCGCGAAGTCATCGCCCGGATCAAGGCCGTGCTGCGCCGTCTCGGCGAACAGCAGTCCGGCGGCGGCAACGTGCTGCGCTTCGAGGGCCTCGAGATCAGCCTCGACAACTACCAGGTCAAGGTCTGCGGCGAAACCGTCCCCTTCACCCCGAAGGAGGTCGAGATCCTGCATTTCCTCGCCTCCCACCCAGGCCAGGTGCTCGGCCGGGAGCAGATCCTCTCCAAGGTCTGGGGCTACGACTACTTCGGCGACACGCGCACCGTCGACACCCACATCAAGCGGATTCGCCAGAAGATCGCCAGCCCGGATGCCGCCTACGCCCTGATCACCGTGTACGGCATTGGCTACAAGTTCGAGGTTACGCGCTGAATGCAGCACAGCTTCATCCTGAGACGGATGATGGTCCTCCTGCTGCTGGCCATCTTCCTCACCGTCGCGCTGACATCGCTGTTCTTCGGCGTCATTTCGCGCGAGATCCTCACCCGGATCAAGGTGGACGAGATGCGCCCGCAGGCTGAAGCCATCGCCGATCTGGCGTACGGCCGCATCATCGCCGTCGATCCGTATTTCGACAGCCTGATGCGTTCGGCCGTCCAGCTGTTCAACAGCTATATCTTTGTCTACGACAGCCTCACCGGCACCATCCGCCACACCTCGCTGGGCGACAACGCCGGCCTGAGCGAGACGGCAATCAACAGCCAGATCGTTAGCGAGTCGGCGCCGCTGCTCAACGGCGAGGCCGCATCGCTCTGGTTCACGACCCGCAGCGGCGTCAGCAATGGCAGCCTCCTCTTCATCGGCGTCCCCTTCAGCGCCAGCGTCAACGGCACGGACCAGCCGGTCGGCGCCGTCTTCTTTGTGCGTCCGATGCAGGAGCTCAACGCCAGCCTGCGCAGCATGTACTTCGCGCTGCTGCTTTCTGCCCTGGCCGTCGCCTTCCTCATGCTCTTCCCCGCCTACCTCGGAACCTACCGCATCATCTGGCCGCTGAAGCGCACCCGCGACATCGCCATCGCGATGGCGGCAGGCGACTTCAGCCAGCGGGCCGATACGGCCCAGAAGGGCGAGATCGGCGAGCTTGCCAGCTCGATCAACAACCTCGCAGCCGACCTGTCGGCCCTGATCTCGGCCCTCACGCTCGAGCGCAACCGCCTCAAGCAGGTGCTCGACGGCATCTCGGAGGGCATCGTGGCGGTCGATCCGGAAGCCCGCATCACCCTGATCAACCAGGCCATGATCAGCCTCAGCCGCTATAACAATATGAAGCCAGCGAACGCGCCGGCGACGCCAGCGCTGCCGGACGACCTGCCGATCGGCTCCGGGCTGGGCGAACTGTTCCGCACCGTCATCCAGCGCAACGAGATGCGCTTCCGCCTGCTCGACCTCGGCGACCGGCTGATCTCGGTCACCATCACCCCGCTGGACGACGACCAGGGTCAGGTAGCCGGTGCCGTCGGCCTGTTCCGCGATGTCACCGAGTCGGAGCGGCTCGAGCAGACCCGCAAGGACTACGTCGCCAATGTGTCGCACGAGCTGCGCAGCCCCCTGACCGCCATGCGCGCCCTCATCGAGCCGCTGCGCGACGGCATGGTGCCGAAGGAGGCGGACCGGGCGCGCTACTATGATATCCTGCTGCGTGAAACCCTGCGCCTGTCGCGTCTGATCGAGGACATGCTCGAGCTGTCGCGCCTGCAGGGCGGCAAGATCGCCTTTGCGGCGGCTGCCTTCGAGATCGGGCCGATGATGAACGACCTGGCCGTCCAGTATGAGCGCCGCGCCCGCGAGTCCGGCATCACCCTGTCGATCGCCGGAAACTGCCTGAGCGGCTGTCCGGCGGTCGTGTCCGACCCCGA
>CAYOHO010000403.1:0-2523 GCA_964403755.1 uncultured Oscillospiraceae bacterium | reverse complement strand
AGGTCCCGGGCGATCGGTTCCACCGGCATCACGGGCGGTTCCGGCATCACGGGCGGTTCCGGCATCACGGGCGGTTCCGGCATCACGGGCGTTCCACCGGCATCATGGGCGGTTCCGCCATCATGGGCGGTTCCGCCACCATGGGCGGTTCCGCCGCTGGCTGCTCAGCCGACGGCTTCACTGCCGACTTTTAGCCGACGGTGAATATGACCTTCAGAGCCTGCTTGCTGCGGATCAGCTCCATTGCTTCGGCGATCTGGTCCATCGGCATGACATGGGAGTAGAAGTCCTTTGGGTCCACCTGGCCGTTCTGGATGTAGCGCACGACCTCCGGGATGACGCCGTATTCGCCGTAGGGGAAGTTGAGCATATGCAGGACGGTGTTGTTCTTCAGCTTGGAGACATCGACCTTGAGGTCGTTGTCGCGGAGCACGCCCATCGATCCGACCCGACCATATGGCTTCAGGCGATGCGAGCCCTCGATCAGGATCGATGACAGGCCGACGGCGTCGACCACGATGTCGAACAGCTCGCCGCGCAGAACCTCATTGATGTCCTGGGTCTTGAAGTTGAGCACCCGGTCGGCCTTGGCGATGCGGACCGCCTTCTCGAGGCGCTCGTCGACGCTGTCGATCACGGTGACGCTGTGCACGCCGACCAGCTTCATGAACGTGACCAGGGCCAGGCCCATCGGGCCGGCGCCGTAGACCAGGATGTCCTTGTCCAGGGCACAGCCGAAGTTGCGCGCGGCGCTCAGTGTCTCGCCGAGCGAGAGCAGCATGGCGCCGTCGACCGGGTCAAAGTCGGACGGGATCTGGATGAACTTGTTCCGGAACGGCAGCTCCTCCGGCTTGAAGCCATCCTCCAGCATGGCCTGGTGGTCGGCAACCAGCCCGTATTCGGACATGCCGCCGAAATTCTTGGTATAGCCGTTGCCGACATTGGGGCGCAGGTTCGGGTGGACGAACCGGTCGCCGATCTGGATGTGCCGGACCTTGGCGCCGAGCTGGACGGCATCGCCGATGCCCTCGTGGCCGAGGATCGTCGGGTAATGGCAGCCGCCCTCGCGGTCGCCGAGCGTATCGTTGATGATCTGGAAGTCGGTGCCATTGCAGAATCCGCATGTCCGGACCTTGACAAGAACCTCGTAATCGCCCGGAACCGGGGCGGGAACGTCATGGACAATCCTGACGACGCCTGGGGAAAGAACCGCAACTGCTTTCATGCTGAATCTCCTTCTGTCTGATGGGTCGCTATCATTGTGCCAGATCGACTGGCGCTTTTCCACAATCATACACCAAGTGGTAGAATGATTCGTAACATGCCATGCCTTCGGCCAGACCGGAGCCGGCCGGACGGCCGCAGCCCCGGGACCAGAAGCAGGACAGGAGATTGTGCCGCCGGATGTACACGACCATCGCGAAGATCCTGGAGCTGAAGGAGATCGACGGCGTCCGCCTCGTGGCGGGCGACGCCGGCTGCGCCAATGTCATCAGCAATGTCAACATCCTCGACAATCCCGATACGTTCGACTGGCTGGTCGCGGGCGACCTGCTGCTGACGACCGGCTATATCTTCAGGGACGATCCGGCATTCCAGAAGATCCTCGTCAAGGAGCTCAGCGAGCGCAGCTGCGCCGGTCTCGGCTTCAAGGTCAAGCGCTTCTTCGATGCCGTGCCGCCTGTGATCATCGAGGAGGCCAACCGGCTCGGCTTCCCGGTGATCGAGATTCCCTTCCGCTATTCGCTTTCCGACATCAGCAACAAGGTCACCAGCGTCGTCTATGGCAACATGGACTCGCAGCTGAAGCGGATCATCGAGCTGCATGACACGCTGAACCAGGTTGCCCTGCGCGGCGGCGAGATCAGCGAACTGGTCGCCCAGATCGCGACCATCATCCGCAACCCGGTCATCCTGCTCGACTCGCGCCACCGGCTGCTGGCCGCCAGCGACCATCCGGAAAGCCCCTTCCGGCTGGCCGACCGCTTCAACCTCGTGTTCAAGGAGCCGGTCCTGCCCCAGTCCGCCACCCGGGACATCCCGTCCAGCCCCGACCTGCTGCGCAAGTCGATCAAGATCAACTACCAGACCGAGGACGGAGAAATGATCCTGCGGGTGGTCCCGGTCATCGCAGCCCAGGTAATCTATGGCTTCATCGCGATCCCGGAGATTGTCAGCAAGCTCCGGCAGGTCGACTATATGGCCCTCGAGCACGCCGCCACCATCATCGCCCTCGATCGCATCAAGGCGAAGGCGGTCGAGGAGGTGCGGCACCGCATCCGCCGCGACTTCTTCGACGACCTGCTGGCGAACAACATCCACTCGATCAATGGCCTCAACAGCCTGGCGGAGATCCACGGCCTGCGGACCGACCGCAGCTACTACTGCATGATCACGCGCATCGGCAGCAAGAGCGGCTTCGAGGCCAGTGAAGCCTATGAGAACCTGGAGGGCTACTCGGCTGAGAAAGACCGCGCCGCCCGCATCATCGATACGGCAGCACGCGAACAGGGCATGCTCATA
>CAYOHO010000402.1:0-2523 GCA_964403755.1 uncultured Oscillospiraceae bacterium | reverse complement strand
CCCAAATGGACCCCCGAGAGGCCGGCGAAACCTGCTACATGCTGGCGAACGGGTCCGGTAAATCGCGGGCTGGCAGAACCGGCGGCGCGCGGGACCGGGCAAGCTGGCGGCTGCTGTTCCTCAGTTGCGGCGAAATCGGCCTGTCTGAACATCTGGGGGAAATCGGCAAGACCCCGAGGGCGGGGCAGGAACTACGCCTAGCGGAAATCCCGGCCGATGCAGGGGCCGGGCTTGGCGTGTTCGAGAATCTGCACGACTACGCAACGGGCAGCGATTTTGCCAAGGCGCTAGACCGCGCCGCGCGCCGATACTACGGGACAGCCTTTCATGCTTTCGTTGCCGAGCTGGCGAAGAATCAGGAAGCGGCCCCCGAGTTGGTCCGTGAAGCCCAAAGGAAGTTTGAGGCGCATTGCTTGAACGAGGCGGCGCACGGTCAAGCGCGCCGGGTTGCGGGTCGCTTCGCCTTGGTGGGTGCAGCCGGCGAACTGGCGACGAAATGGGGGATTACCGGCTGGGAGCCGGGCGAGGCGATACAAGCGGCCCGCACCTGTTTTGATGCCTGGCTATCCCGCCGGGGTGGGCAAGGCAACCAGGAAGAAAAGGCCATGCTGCGCCAAGTCCGCGAATTCATCCGGCGCAAGGGTGAAAGCGCCTTTACCGATTGGGACCGGCCGGCCAACGATACCGACAAGCACGCCCCCGGCAAGCCTGACCGGGCCGGCTATCGGCGCGGCTGTCACGATGCCGAGGGCAACGATGCTCAGGAATATTTCCTGTTCAATGAGGCTTGGCGCGGCGTGGTGTGCAAGGGACACGATGCGGCGGCCGTAGGGCGTTTGCTGGTCGCCAAAGGCTATTGCCGCAAGGGCAGCGAAACAGACCGCCCCTGGCTGGTTCGTGAGAGCTTGCCAACCGAAGGGCGGGCTCGCGTGGTTCATATCCTGCCGGCGCTGTTCGATTCGGACGATGATTGATTGGGACGGCATGTTGCAGGGGGGAAACGCCCGCCCCCCGGTGCAGTCTGAGGCGGGGCAGGATTGCACGCTGGGGACCGGTGAGGTAAGCGCTGACCTGCCGGGTTCTGCTTCGCCTGAGCGCACGGGGGATGACCGGCGGCGCTGTCTGGATTGTGCCAAGCGGGCGGCCAATGGCCGGTGCATGGCGGCTGCCAAAGGAGAGCTTGTAGCTAGCCGGAGCTACACACCAAACGCCGATTGCTTGCAGCGCTGCAAGTGCTTTGCACCGCTGCCGAGCGACCCCGACCAGCGAGCGGGGCGGGACAGATGGCCGGGACTATGAGCAACGAGAATGAAGCACGAGGCGACTATCCCGGATGCGATGCGGGGCCGGTTGTTGCTTTCGGTAATGCAGGCCTTTCGCACGGCCTGAAACGTCCTGATAACGAAGTGTCCCGGCTTGTCCCGGCTGTGTCCCGGTGCAAATATTCAAATAGAATTTGCAAGATGCCCTATTGGCAAGGCTTTCCGGCGTTTGTCCCGGTTGTCCCGGTTGTCCCGGCGTATTTTGGTAGGGGTAGGAAGAAAAAGCCCTGCAACCGGCGCGCGCGTAGGGGGCGGGGTGCAAACGCCTTTGCGCTAAATTGAGGCCGGCTAGTGCTGCCTGTGTTCAGTGAATGAACACGGCAGATGAATGAACCGGGCTTGGCTGGCTTGCGGGTCCTCCCTGGCAATTTCCGTTAAGGGTAATGCGAGCCTCGTTTTTTCTGGCACGGGCTGGCTGGCAACATAGTGAACACCCTACAGCGGGTATCGAGTCCTTCCTTGGCAAATTCAGTGCGGGTAATTCGCACCGCAGCACATAACCAGGCTCAAAAAAACGTTAGGGACTACAGCGAACCAGCGGGAAGAGGCATTATTCGTTGCCGAGGAATTGCACCAGGCGGTAACGGGTCCTCCCCGGACTACTGCTGAGCGGGTAATGCGAACCCCGGTCGCTGGCTAGTCACGGAGCTATACCAAGGGGGGTTATGTTCCACAGAAAAATTGGCATCGGCTGATGGCTTCACAAGCTATCAAAACGCCCCCTACACGTGCGCCAGTTGCAGGGCTTTTTCTTCCTACCCCTACCAAAATACGCCGGGACAACCGGGACAGCCGGGACAAATGCCAGAAAGCCTTGCCAATAGGGCGTCTTGCAAATTCAATCGGGATATTTACGCCGGGACACAGCCGGGACACGCCGGGACAATTCGGTATTAGGAGTTCTCATGAACGGAAAAAAAGCGCAATCGTACTGCCGTGCCCCCTGTCCCGGCCGCGCTCGAATGCTTTTCATGAGGGTGATAGAATTTGCCCTCTCCTTTACAACTAAACCTGATCAGCAAAAGCGAGCGTTCAGTTGGATGGCCGAACCGTTGCACCGATACAACATCGCTTCAATGGGGGTAACTTTGGGGGTAACACCGATTTTCAAAAAACCGAAACCGTTGTGCCACAAACGTTTACACCATTTGTTCGATTAAGGCTCGGGCACCAGTTACGACAAATCGGCTTTCCTGCGGGA
>CAYOHO010000401.1:0-2533 GCA_964403755.1 uncultured Oscillospiraceae bacterium | reverse complement strand
CCGCCGCCTGGGACATCGCGGCGATCGATGCGCGCCTCCGCGACCTGTTCGGCAATCTCAAGTCGCTAGAACAGCTGAAGAAGGCCAAGGATGGACTCGACGCCGAGGACCTCACCGATGAGCTGACACTGGATGCGCTCGAGCGCTACGAGTCCCGCGAACAGGAAGTCGGATCGTCCGAGCTGATGCGTGAGATCGAGCGGGTCATTCTCCTGCGCACCGTCGACGCCAAGTGGATGGATCACATCGATGCCATGGACGAGCTGCGCGATACCATCGGCATGCGCGGCTACGCCCAGCACGATCCGATCATCGAATACAAGAAGGAAGGCTTCGGCATGTTCGAAGCCATGAACAAGGCCATCCAGGAAGATGCCGTGCGCCTGATCATGCGCGCCCGCTTCAACACGGAACAGAACCTCGAACGCCGCAGCGTGGCCCGCAATATGACCGAAGGCCATGGCGGCAGCGGCTATACCGGCGATGATGCCGAAGGCGGCGCGGCTGGAGAGCCGTCTGAACCGGTCCGCGGTTCCGGCCGACCCGGTGCCCCGGCGCGACCGGCTTCCGCCAGTGGCCGCACCGGCGGCGACAGCACCCCGGCTGCCCCGGTGAAGCGCGACCAGGCCAAAGTGGGGCGCAACGATCCCTGCCCCTGCGGCAGCGGCAAGAAGTACAAGAACTGTCATGGCAGGGAAGACACCTGAGCGGGCAGCGGCCCGTGACCATCAGGAACAGGCAGGCGGAAGGCAGACGATCCATGAACTATGATATCCGGGACATCGGTCTCGCAGCTGCAGGCGAGCGCAAGATCCAGTGGGCCTGGCGGCACATGCCGGTCCTCAACCAGATTGCACAGGAATTTGCACAGGAGCAGCCCTTCGCCGGCCTCCGCATTGCGGTCAGCATCCATGTCGAGGCCAAGACGGCCTGCCTGGCAAGGACTCTGGCAGTCGGCGGCGCCGAGGTGGCCCTGACTGGCTGCAATCCGCTTTCGACCCAGGACGATGTCGCCGCCGCACTGGCGGCCGGCGGCATGCAGGTCTACTGCCGGCACGGCGCCAATGCCGCCCAGTACGAGGCTCATCTGGAGCAGGCGCTCTCGATTGTTCCCCATCTGGTGATCGACGACGGCGGCGACCTCGCGGCCCTGCTGCATACCCGCCGCCGCGACCTCGCTGCCAGTCTCATCGGCGGCTGCGAGGAAACCACGACCGGCATCCACCGCATGCGGCTCCTCCAGGACTGCGGCCGGCTGCTCTATCCGGTCCTGTCCATCAATGACGCCCGCTGCAAGCACCTGTTCGACAATCGCTACGGCACCGGCCAGTCCGTCTTCACCGCCATCATGGCGACGACGAACCTGATTGTCGCCGGGAAGACGGTCGTGGTCGCGGGCTACGGCATGTGCGGCCGCGGTGTCGCGATGCGCGCCAGGGGACTGGGCGCCCGTGTCATTGTCACCGAGATCGATCCGGTCGCAGCCTGCGAAGCCCTGATGGAAGGCTACGAAGTGATGCCGATGACGGCTGCCGCAGCCCGCGGCGATATCTTCGTCACTGTGACTGGCTGCAAGGATGTCATCACTTCCGAGCACTTCGCGGTCATGAAGGATGGCGCCATCCTCTGCAATGCCGGACACTTCGATGTCGAGATCAGCCTCGGCCAGCTTGCCGGTCTCGCCGTATCCCGGGAACCGGCACGCGACCGCATCGAAGGCTTCCGGCTTGCCGACGGCCGCACCCTTTATGTCCTGGCTGAGGGACGGCTGGTCAACCTCGCCTCGGGCGACGGCCATCCGGCCGAAATCATGGACATGAGCTTCGCCCTGCAGGCGATGGGCACCCGCTACATGGCGCAAAACGCCGCTTCCATGCCGCCGGCTGTCCATGACATGCCGAAGTCGATTGACGATAATGTCGCCTGGCGCCTCCTGAAGGCACGCGGACTGGGCATCGATGCCCTGACGCCCGAGCAGGCGCACTATGTCAGCAGCTGGCTCGATGAAGCGCAGCCGGCCGAGTAATCGCCCATGCCGTTGTCATTTCTGTTTCGTGACATTTCCGTCCTGACGCCGGATGCTGACGGCAGCGTCCGGCAGTATGCGCATGCCTGCGTTGCGGTCAGCGGCGAAAGCATCGTGTATGCCGGGCTGTCCGAACCGGACGCCCGGGCAGCGCTGCCGCCCGGTTCCAGCCCCGATGTGGTGGAGGGAAGCGGACGGCTGCTGATGCCGGCCTTTGCCAATGCCCACTGCCACCTGGCCATGGCGCTGATGCGCAATACGGCTGATGACCGCAGTCTCCACGATTGGCTGTTCAATGTCATCATCCCCCGGGAGGATCGCCTCGATGAGGCGACGGCCCTGCTGGGAACGCAGCTCGGCCTCTGCGAGCAGATCCGCGGTGGAACCGGCGCGACAGCGGACATGTACTACTTCGCCGATCGCACGGTCGAGGCCATCGCCGAAAGCGGCCTGCGCGGCCAGATCGGCTGCGAGGCCAAGAGGACCGATCCGGCGAGCCGCCTGACC
>CAYOHO010000400.1:0-2540 GCA_964403755.1 uncultured Oscillospiraceae bacterium | reverse complement strand
TACGGTGCTGTGGGAGGTCCCCCGGCCCACTAAGGGCCGGGGTCCTACCCGATTGCCTTCTGCTTATGCCTTTTTGGCCCTCAGCGCCGCTCGGCGTATTCGAGCGAGCCCATGGCGCCGTCGCGGAACCACTGGATCATACGGCCGGCGATGCTGGTGGTGGTGGGAATCTCGGGCAGGCTGTCGCGCGCATACCAGGCGGCCGCCTCGATCTCGACGCCGTCGACCTTGATCTCGCCGCCGGCATGCTCGCAGATGAAGCCGACCATGAGCGAATCGGGGAATGGCCAGGACTGGCTGGCAAAGTAGCGCAGGTTCTTGACCTGGATGCCGACCTCCTCGCGCACCTCGCGCTCGACCGTGTCCTCGAACTCCTCGCCTGGCTCCATGAAGCCGGCAATGACGCTGAACATGTTGTTGCGGAAGTTGCGGTTGTGCGCCAGCAGAATCTGGTCGCCCTTGATGATGGCCGTGATGATGGCCGGCGAGATGCGCGGATAGATGACATTGCCGCAGGCATCGCACTGCTTGGCCCGTTCGTCCGCCTTCCAGCGGGTGGGCGCGCCGCAGCGTCCGCAGTAGCGGCTGAGGCTGTCCCAGTAGAGGATCTGGGCGGCGCGGCCGGCCAGCATGAACGTGTCCTCGTCGACGTCGGCCGCCAGTGCGCGCAGGTTGCCGAACTCATAGCCCTCGGGCAGCTCGATGTTGCCCTCGACCGCCATGCAGAAGCAGTCATCGTCATCGAAGGTGCCGAGGTAGTGGCGGATCTCGGGCAGGCCGGAGAGGCCCTCGACGCTGGCCCGGTAGGGGACCTCGGCGCCGGCGGCCGTGCGCCGGATCAGCAGCAGGCCCTTGTGGAAGATGAACCAGCGCTCGGGACGATCGCCCTGGGGCTGGTGGATGTAGGCGGGTGAATAGCGGTTGTAGATGCTCTTGCCTTTCATTGCGGCCGTACCTCATGTCCGATTTCCTGCGTCCGGTGACCTGGGGAACCGGCCGACAGCAGGTTTATTATAGCGCGCCGGCCGGCCAGCGTCACATCCGGTCTGACAAAATCCGCCCCATTTGCTAAACTGGGTAAAAGGCAGTTCCTTCCGGCAGTCCGCTGCTGCCGTCCGTCATGGCGGCCTTTCAGAGGCCGCTTTTCAGAAAGGAGCCCGTCCCCGTGGAAAACGACAGGCCTGCCAGGGTCGGAATCGGCTTCGCCACCGGCCGCAAGAGCTTCCGCAAGGTGCTGCGCGCCTACCTCTACAACTGGCGCGAGTCAACCGGGAATGATCCCGATGCCGCCAGTCTCAACCTGTTTGTCGCCTATGACCTCAAGTATGCCCGGACGCGCGCTGTCGACTACACCCAGCTGGCGCCGGACCTGCTGCACATGCTTGACGAGACGCGCTTCATCGGCCGGCAGCAGATGCGCGAGGAGATTGCCGACCTAAGCGACCGCGGGGTCGTGACGCTCGAGGAGGCAAACCTGGTGTTCGGCCATGGTTATGCCGCCATGCGCAACATCCTGCTCTACTCCGCCATGCGCCGGGGAATGGACTGCCTGATCTTTCTCGACGACGACGAGTATCCGCTGGCGGTCACCCGTACCCGCGCCACCGCCATCTGGAGCGGCCAGCCGGTCCTGGCCGAGCACCTCAAGTGCATCCGCGACGCCGACATCACCAATGGCTACCACTGCGGCTACATCTCGCCCATCCCGAGCATCGACTTTTCGGGCGCCCTGAGCGAGGATCTGTTCCGCCAGTTCATCGAGGCGATCAGCAACGAAGTCGTGAACTGGGAGACGGTGCGCACGGTGATGAAGAACGGCGGCGTCACCTACGCCGACACCCGGATCCTGACGTCCGACCAGTGCGAGGAGGTTCCCGAGACGAACCATGCCCGCTTCATCACGGGCGCCAATCTCTGCATCAACCTGACCGACCCGTCGCGCGTGTTTCCCTTCTACAACCCGCCCAACGCCCGTGGCGAGGACACGTTCCTCGGAACCTGCCTCAGTGAGCGGCGGGTGCTGCACATCCCGATCTACGCCTTCCACGATGGCTTCTCCACCTACAACCACCTGCTGGACGGCGTGCTGCCCACCCGCCTGCAGTCAATCCAGCCGACCTCGGAAACGGTCCGGGCGCGCTTCCTGCGGGCCTGCCTCGGCTGGATCCGCTACAAGCCGCTGCTGCTCTACATCACACAGCCGGATGCCTATGCGGAAAAGATCGCCGAGATCCGTGCGCAGCTCGATGCGACCCTGCCGGCCGTCTGTGCCAGCTTCGACAGCGATGACTTCATGAAGATCCGCGCGGAGCTCGACGCCTACGATGCCAACGTCGAGCGCCATTACGCCCAGTTCCTCGAGACCCGGCGCATCTGGGCCAAGATTGTCCGTTCGCTCGACGCCCGCCACCGCCACGGAAGCCATTGACCGCGGTCGGATCCGCCGCGCAGCGCCCGGTGCGGACCCCCGTTTCCCGGAACGCAGGGGGCTGTCTCAAAAGTAGAGCAATCTACGATTGGGACAGCCCTTTAAGTTAGCG
>CAYOHO010000399.1:0-2548 GCA_964403755.1 uncultured Oscillospiraceae bacterium | reverse complement strand
CTTGGTTATAGCCTCATCTACCGGGCGTCCGGCCTGATGAGCTTCGTGCAGGGCGATATGATCACGCTCGGCGCCTATCTGGGCATCACCTTCTTCAAGGTGCTCCACATGCCGATCTATGTCTCGCTTCTCCTGACCTTCCTGACGGCATTCGCCTTCGGCATGCTGCTCGAGAAGGGCGTTATCCGGATCATGCTGAACAAGAACGTTCTCGCGATCTACGTCGTTCTTGCGACGATCGCGGTTTCCTACATCATCCAGAACACGGCGCAGGCCGCCTACGGCTCCGCTACCCAGCAGTTCCCGCAGGTGTTCGACAAGCCGACCCTGAGGATCTTCGGTGTCACGTCGCAGACTGAGGCCTGGGCCTGCCTGCTCGTCTCGTTCATCCTCATGATCGCGCTGCACTTCTTCATGACCAAGACGAAATTTGGCACGGCGATGCGCGGTTCAGCCATGGACGCCCTTGCCGCCGAGTCCCTCGGCATCAACACCTCGATGAGCATCGGCATCACCTGGGGCCTCTCGGCTGCCATCGCCTCGATCGCCGGCATGCTGCTGGGCCCGATGTACGGCGTCTACACGACACTCGGCGCCACAATCGGCCGCAAGGGCTTTGCCGGTGCGGTCATGGGCGGCTACGGCAACATGTACGGCGCCATGGTCGGCGGACTGCTTCTTGGCCTCGCCGAGACGTTCGTTGCCGGCTACTGGAGCGGCACCTACAAGAACCTCATCGCCTACTCGCTCCTGATCATCTTCCTGTTTATCAAGCCCACCGGTATCTTCAACGAGCGGGCTATCCAGGACGTATAAGGAGAGGGGGACAAATACTTGGAAAATCCAACTGCCAAAAAGCGCCTGCCCTTGCTCATTGCCGTCGCGGCAGTGGTCCTGGCCCTGCCGTTCCTGCTGAAGCTGGCAACCGGCAATGAATATTTCGTCATCATCTCCTGCTACGCGCTGGTCTACATCATCGCCGTCAACGGCCTGGACATCCTGTTCGGCTACAGCGGCCAGATCTCGCTGGGCCACGCCGCCTTCTTCGCCATCGGTGGCTACACCACGGCCATGCTGAACAAGTTCTTCGGCCTGCCGCTGTACCTCACCATCCCGATCGCCGCTTCGCTGGCTGCCGCCATCGGCGCCCTGCTGGCCTACCCGGCCGCCAAGCTCAAGTTCCACTTCCTGTCCCTGGCCACGATCGCCTTCGGTGAAATCGTGCTCAACATCGTCAACGTGTCGCCGGGCGGCGTCACGGGCGACAACCTCGGCATGCGGGTCGTCGGCATCAGCGTGCTGTCCAGCTCCACGCACTGGTACTACTTCCTGCTGTTGCTCGTTGTCGTCGCCCTGCTGATCAAGACCTCGCTGGTCAAGTCCCGCGTTGGCCGCGCCTTCATGGCGATCCGCGAGAACACGCACGCGGCGGACGGCATGGGCGTCAACGTCCACAAGTACAAGATCATCGCCTTCACGGTCAGTGCCTTCTACACAGGCTTTGCCGGCGCGATCTATGCCCACCTCATCAAGTACATGAACCCGAACAACGCCGAGCAGACCCAGTCCGTCCTCTTCCTGACCATGCTGCTCTTCGGCGGTACGGCCTCGCTCCTCGGTCCGATCTTCGGCGTCGTCCTGATCACCGTCCTGATGGAGCTCATCCGGCCGCTGCAGGAATACCAGATGCTGTTCTTCGGCATCCTGCTCCTGATCGTCATCATGGCCCTCCCCGGAGGCGTCTATGGCGGCATCAAGGACCTGATGGTGACGCTGCAGAAGCGCAAGCTCCAGAAGTCCGCCAGTGCGGGCGCATCACGGGAAGGGCGGTGAGTCAGAATGCTTGAAACAAACAAGGTTACCATCAAGTTCGGCGGCCTGACTGCTGTCAACGAAGTCAGCATCAAGGTCGAGCCCAACAAGATCACGGCCCTGATCGGTCCGAACGGCGCCGGCAAGACGACCCTGTTCAACTGCATCAGCGGCGTTTACAAGCTGACCAGCGGCGAAGTGCTTCTGGACGGCAAGCACCTCGAGGGAAAGCGCGGCTTCCAGATCAACGAGGCCGGCATCGCGCGCACCTACCAGGTCATCAACCTGTTCTGGAAGATGAGCGTCATCGACAATGTGCTCGTCGGCATGCACTCCCACCTGACGGCCAATTTCTGGGAATCGCTCCTGACCGTCGGCCGCAAGCGTGAGGAAGAGAAGCGCATCAATGCGAAGGCGCACGAGCTGCTGAAGTTCGTCGGTCTCGACGAGTATGCCAACATGCCCGCCGGCAGCCTGTCCTATGGCAAGCAGCGCCTGCTCGAGATCGTCCGCGGCCTGGCCAGCAACCCGCAGGTCATCCTGCTGGACGAACCGGCTGCCGGCATGAACTCGGCGGAGAAGCTGGAGCTGGACTCCCTGCTGCAGAAGATTCTCAAGACGGGCGTCACGATCCTCGTGGTCGAGCACGACATGAAGCTGATCATGAACATCAGCGACTACATCTACGTTCTGAACAGCGGCAAGCTCCTGGCTCAAGGCACACCTGACGAGATCC
>CAYOHO010000398.1:0-2570 GCA_964403755.1 uncultured Oscillospiraceae bacterium | reverse complement strand
CACCTACACGGTGGACAATTCCAATCCCGCCGTCGCGGCGCTGGCGGCGGGCGCCACGCTGCACGATTACTTCAACTACACCACCACCGACGGCACCAACAGCGATCACGGCGTCTTGAATGTCACCATCACCGGCACCAACGACGCCCCGGTACTGAGCACGCCCAGCGCCGGGTCGTACACCGACACCACTGCCGCCGACACGTTCACCAATACCACCGGCACGTTGTCGGCCACCGACGCCGACACCGGGGCGACCAAGACCTACGGCATTTCGGGTGGGGCCAGCGGCAGCTATCTCGCTGCCGCGTACGACCGCTCTTTGGAGGGAACCTACGGCACGCTGTACGTCAACAGCACCAGCGGCGCCTACGCCTATGTGCCGAAAGCCGCGGACATCAACGCCATCGCCTCGGGCGCCTCGCCCACCGACACCTTCACGGTGGAGGTGTCCGACGGGACGCTGACGGACAGCAAGACCTATACCGTCAACTTCAGCGGTGGTGACGACGTGCCCACCGCCTCGGGCGTGCCGGCCAGCGTGACGGTGACCGAGGATGTCGCCAGCAACGTCGATCTGTCGGCCATCACCTTGGCCGACGTCGATACCGCGGGCAACATCACCGTGACCATCGCGGCCGGGGCGGGCAGCTTGGCCGCCACCTCGGGCGGCAGCGTCACCGTGGGCGGTTCTGGCACCGGCACGCTGACACTGACCGGAACGGCCGCCAACATCGACACCTTCCTGAACACCGCCAGCAACATCCAGTACACGGGCGCCAGCAACGCCAGCGGTAACGCCACCACCCTGACCATCACCGCCAATGACGGCGGCGCCGGCGGCACCGTGACCCTGGGCACGGTCAGCGTCAATATCACCGCCGTCAACGACGCGCCCACGGCCTCGGGCACCTATGCTTTCACCACCACCAACGAGGACACCACCACCACCGGCGTCACGGTGGCGACCATCCTGGCCGGGCTGACCACGGCGGACGTGGACGGCGACACGCTGGGCATCGCCGTCAGCGGCACCACCGGCAACGGCATCTGGCAGTTCTCGACCGATTCGACCAACGGCAGCGACGGCACCTGGACCAGCTTCGCCGCCAGCCAGACGCCGTCGGCGGCTAATTCGCTGCTGCTGTCGCCCACCGCCTATGTGCGCTATGTGCCCGACAGCCAGAACGGCGAGACCGCCACCATCACCGTCCGCGCCTGGGACCAGAGCTCGGGCACGGCGTCGTCGGGGGCCACCGCCCGCTATGCCGACACCCAAACCAACGGCAACGCCACCGCCTATTCCAACACCACCGCCAGCGGCTCGCTGAGCGTGAGCGCGGTCAACGACGCCCCCAGCGCGGTCGCCGACGCCAACAACAGCTCGGGTGCCGGGTCGGGCAACTTCACCACCGCGTTCTCGGCCGGCGGCAGCGCGGTCGCGGTGGTGGACAGCGACTTCACCATCACCGACGTGGACAACGCCAACATGGCGAGCGCGGTGATCACCCTGACCGGCAACACCGACGCCGGCGAGTCGCTGACCATCAGCGGCACCCCGGCCACCAGCAACGGCATCACCATCACCTATGATTCGGCGACCCAGATCACCTTGTCGGGCTCGGTCACCAAGGCGGCCTATGAAACGGTGATCAAGACGATCCTTTACCAGAACACCAACGCGGCGGGGGCGACCACCGCCGGCGGCCGCACGGTGACGGTGACGGTCAACGACGGCACCGCCGCCGATGCCACGCCGCCGACCACGACCATTTCGGTGGTTGCCGCGCCGATCATCGACCTGGACGGCACCGCCGCCGGAACCGGCAAGACCGCAAGCTTCACCGAGGATGGCGGCGCGGTCTCCATCGTCGCCGCCGACGCCACCGTGGCCGACGGCGACAGCGCCAATCTGAACCAGTTGGTGATCCAGATCACCAACGCCCAGAGCGGCGACGTCATCAAGGTTGGCTCGCGGACCAGTGGCGACATCGTCACCAACATCACCATCACCTACGATTCGGCGTCCCAGATCACCCTGTCGGGTTTGGCCACCAAGGCCGAGTATCTGGCGTTGATGAAAGAGGTGACTTTCAACAACACTTCCGACGCGCCCAACACCACGGATCGCACCATCACCTTCACCGGGCGCGACACCGACGGCCACACCGGTTCGGCGGCGACGGCGACGGTCAGCGTCGCCGCCGTCAACGACGCGCCGGCCTTTGCCGGGCTGGACGCCACCCCCAATCCCAACGAAAACGTCGCCACCGTCCTGGATGCCAACGCCACCTTGTCCGACGCGGAACTGGATGCCGCCGACAATTACAACGGCGCCACCCTGACGCTGGCCCGCAACGGCGGCGCCAACACCAACGACACGTTCGGCAATACCGGCACCCTGGGGGCGTTGACCGAGGGGGCCTCGCTGACGGTCGGCGCCACCACCATCGGCACGGTGACCACCAATTCCGCCGGGACCCTGGTGCTGACCTTCAACGCCAACGCCACGGCGGCGCTGGTTGACAGCGTGCTGCAACAGATCACCTACACCAACGCCAGCGCCATCG
>CAYOHO010000397.1:0-2581 GCA_964403755.1 uncultured Oscillospiraceae bacterium | reverse complement strand
GCCACGACGGCCGTCACGGTGCAGGTCCTCCGCGATGGCCGGGAAGCCGTCGTGCACGTCGCTGACGATGGTCCCGGCATTGCCGAAGGCGCCCTGCCGCATCTGTTCGAACGCTTCTACAAGGGCAGCGGCGGCCAGTTCGGGCTTGGCCTCGCGATCGCCGCCTCGGCAGCCGCTGCCCTGCAGGGTCGGCTGACCGCCGCCAACCGCCAGCCCGGTCCGGGCGCCGTCTTCGAACTGCGCCTGCCGGCGGCTGACCGGCCGTCCGGCTCCTGACGGGCGTCAGGTTCGTGACGGGGCGCAAGATTCCTGACAGGCGGCAGGTTCCTGACAGGCGTCCGGCTCCTGACGGGCGCCAGATTGCTGACGGGCGCCAGGTTCCGGATGTCGGCATCCGGCATAGATAGGCGGTACCGATGCTTGACAGTGGCGGCTGACTTGCCTGATGATGAAGGGAATTCCTCCTGCCTGATGCGGGCGGAGATTCCGGAAGAAAGATGCAGGGTATCCAGTGGCCAACTACAAGTACTTTGCCCATCGCGAATGCGAGTTCTATCCCTGCCACAAGGCGGAGAAGCTGAACTGCCTGTTCTGCTACTGCCCGCTCTATTTCCTCGAATGCGGCGGCAGCTACCGGCTGACCAGCCGCGGGCTCAAGGACTGCTCCCAATGCCTTCTCCCCCATTCGGAGACGGGCTACGACTACATCGTGCAGAAGCTGACGGAGGCGGCTGCCCGGTATGGCTCAGGATCCGTCTGCGAACCGGCTGGCGGCGGCGAAGGCCAGGATAGCCGCGCTGAACCAGGCGATCCGGATGGCAGCCCGGAGAAGACGGTCTGAAGCGACGAAAAAACGGACCTCCCGCAATCGCGGAGGGTCCGTCTTCATGTCGGGCTGCGATGCCGGCCGGATGGCCGGGCTATGGCCTGATTCAGGCCTTGACTTCCTCACCCTTGGTGGAGAAGTACTGGTTGAGCTCGGCGATCAGCGTGTCGCAGTCAATGCCATGCACCATGCAGGCCTCTTCGATCGACTCGCCGGAAGCCATGACACAGCCGAGGCAGTGCAGGCCATTCTTGAAGAAGATGGGAACCGTGCCCCGGTCCAGGTTAAGCACTTCGGAAATGATCATGTCCTTTGAAACTGTCATGTGTTCCTCCTTGATATCGCGATGCGCCCATTCAGGCGGCATAAGCGTGGTTTCCGGCTGAAATCCGTCATTCAGCCCTGCCTGCTTATTCTACACCAGAGCCGTCAGCCTGACAATCGAGGCGATGCTAGCGGCTGCCGGCATCCTCCGGTTCGGCGTAGCGGGCGCGGCCTTCGGCATAGAGGTCGTTGCCTGCGGCGTCAATCAGGACCACCACTGGCAGGTCCTTCACGGTCAGTCGTCGGATGGCTTCGGCACCGAGCTCGGGAAAGGCGATCACGTCGGCGGCGGTGATGCAGCCGGCAATCAGGGCGCCGGCGCCGCCGGTGGCGCCGAGGTAGACGGCACAGAAGCGCTTCATGGCTTCGACGACGGACCGGTCGCGCAGCCCTTTGCCGATCATGGTGCGGAGGCCGAGCTCGAGCAGACGCGGCGTGTAGCGGTCCATGCGGCCGCTGGTGGTCGGTCCGGCCGAGCCGATGACGGCGCCCGGCGGCGCCGGGCAGGGGCCGGCATAATAGATGGTCTCGCCCTCGATGGCGATCGGCAGCGGCTCACCCTTGGCATCCAGGCTGATCAGGCGGGCATGGGCCGCGTCGCGGGCCGTATACAGCGGGCCGGACAGCAGGAGCAGGTCGCCGGCCCGCAGGCTGGCGGCCGTTTCCCGGCTCAGCGGCAGGGTCAGGCGGCGGCGGTGCAGCGCCTGGGCAGCCGGTTCACACGGGGCGGACGCAGCGGTGGATTCCGTCAAGGCCGGACCATTGGATTCAGTCATTGCAATCGTCCTCTCTCTCGGCGGCGCCGAGAACGGCCTCCGCGTGGCGGGTGGCATGGCAGCTCATGTTCAGCGCGACCGGCAGGCCGGCAATATGGGTCGGGTACTGCTCGATATGGAGCCCGAGGGCGGTGACGCTGCCGCCAAGCCCGGATGGACCGATCCCGAGGCGGTTGACCTTTTCCAGCAGTTCCTGCTCCAGTTCCGCCACGTGCGGCAGCGGATGGTGCGACCCAAGCGGACGCAGCAGGGCGCGCTTGGCCAGCAGGGCAACCTCCTCGAAGGTTCCGCCCAGGCCGACGCCGATGATGACGGGCGGACAGGGGTTCGGGCCGGCCTTGGCGACGGTGTCGAGCACGAAGCGGACGACGCCTTCGCGGCCCTGGGACGGGCTGAGCATGATCAGGGCGCTCATGTTCTCGCTGCCGAAGCCCTTCGGTGCGACCATCAGGCGCAGGCTGGATCCGGGAACAATGCGGGTGTGGATGACCGCCGGTGTATTGTCGCCGGTATTGCGCCGCAACAACGGATCGCCAACCACAGACGCCCGGAGATAGCCCTCCCGGTATCCCTGGGCGACGCCGGCATGGATAGCGGCCTCAAAGTCACCGCCGACGATGCGGGCATCCTGGCCGACCTCGGCAAAGACAACAGC
>CAYOHO010000396.1:0-2583 GCA_964403755.1 uncultured Oscillospiraceae bacterium | reverse complement strand
CGAGCCGCCCCTGGAGGGCAACAGCGATGCCGACGTCATCCTGCATGCGCTGACCAACGCCATCTCGGGCATCAGTGGTGTGAATATCCTCGGAACCATCGCCGACCGGATGTGCCTCGAGGAGGGGATCACAGACAGCAGCGCCTACCTGCGGGCTGCCCTGGACACCCTCGGCAGCCGCCGGCTGGTGCATGTCTCGATCAGCGTCGAGGCCCGCCGTCCGCGCCTGACGCCGCACATCCCGCAAATCCGGGCCCGGATTGCCGAACTGGCCGGTCTGGCGCCGGAAGCCGTGGGCATCACGGCAACCAGCGGCGAAGGCCTCACCGGGGCTGGGCGCGGCGAAGGCATCGCCGTCTTCTGCGCCGTCACCACCTACGGTCCCTGAGCGGCCGCGGCAAGTCGCGGCCGCCCGGGCACATGGCCCACCACTGAACAAGTCGAAAAAATGCCCGGAGGCGCTTCGCTTCCGGGCATTTGTCGTGAATGGAGCGGTGTCAGCACCGGTTCCGGCGTCAGGAACGACCCCGTGCGTCAGGACCGGCCAGGGCGTCAGGAACGACCCCGTGCGTCAGGACCGGCCAGGGCGTCAGGGCTGGATCTGAGTTCCGGACCGGCGGGGCCGGCGTGCCTGCCCGGCTGCGCATCTGGTCGTGCAGCAGACAGCAGGGCGCGGGCGATCATCAGGTCCCAGGGCGTCGTCAGCTTGATGTTGTGCTCGTCGCCGGGAACCAGGTCGACGGTCATGCCGGCCGCCTCGAGCACGGAAAGGTCATCCGTGGCGACGAATCCGCTGGCATCGGCCCGGGCAAAGGCAGCGAGGTAGTCGGCGAGCCGGGCAACCTGCGGCGTCTGGATGGCATACAGGCAGGATCGGTCCAGCGTCTGGCGGACTCGGCCGGACGGGTCGGCCGCCTTGATCGTGTCCTTGACTGGAACCGCGGCGGCACAGGGTGCGATGGCGGCGGCGTGGCGCAGGGTCCGGCAGATGACATCGCGGGTCACGAGGCAGCGGGCGCCATCGTGGATGGCGACCAGCGGTGAGGCCTGTGCGGCCGCATGGCGCTCGAGCCAGGCGGAAAGCAGCCTCAGGCCGTTGGCGACCGATGCCTGGCGCGTCACTCCGCCGGCAGCCAGACCGATCAGGTGGCCGGCGAATTCGGGCGCCAGGATTTCCTCCATGACCGGCACCTCCTCGGCCCGGGCCATGACGACCAGACCGGCGATGCAGGGGCAGGCCAACAGTGCGCGCAGGGTGCGGACAATGACCGGTACCCCTTCGAGGTCGAGGAAGGGCTTGTTGGTTGCGCTGCCCATCCGCGTCCCCTGGCCGGCGGCCGGGACGAGGGCGTAGACTGAGGCCTGACCGGCTCCGAGACTGCAGTCGTCACAACCGTCACAGCCGTCACAGCCATCATGGCCGTGACTGGCCTTCCGGAAAGTTGGGGTCAGGGCTGCACGGGTTGCTTCAGGCATGTGCGGGGGCCGTCCTTTCGGGAACATCAGAAGAGCAGGTCGAAGGCGTCGCCGATGCGGTCGACGAAAAGCAGGTCGAACGCTTCCGGCAGGTCGAGCTTCTCGACCGCCCGCCGGCAGCTGCCCGGCAGGATGCAGGCGGAAAAGCCAAGCCGGCTGGCTTCGATGACCCGTCGGTCGGCCTGGGAGACGGGCCGGATCTCTCCGGAGAGCCCGATCTCGCCGAATACGGCGGCATCGGAGCGGAGCGGCTTGTTCCGGAAGCTGGAGGCCAGTGCGGCGGCGATCGCCAGGTCGGCGGCCGGCTCGTCGACGCGCAGGCCGCCGACGACATTCAGGTAGGCATCCATGGCGTTCAGGCCATAGCGCCCATGCTTCTCCATCACGGCCATGAGCATCAGGACCCGGTTGCGGTCGATGCCGGAGGTCATGCGCTGGGGCAGGGTGTACGCCGTCTCGTTGAGCAGCGCCTGGATCTCCAGCAGGATCGGGCGGGTACCTTCCATGCAGGCGGTGACGACCGAGCCGGGGACACCGACCGGACGGTCGGCCAGCAGTGCCTGCGAGGCATTGCCGATCTCGATCAGGCCCTGGTCGGCCATCTCGAACAGGCCAATCTCGTTGGTGGCGCCGAACCGGTTCTTGACGGCGCGCAGCACGCGCAGGTTCTGGTGCGTATCGCCCTCAAAGTAGAGAACCGTGTCGACCATGTGCTCGAGCACGCGCGGGCCGGCAATGGCGCCGTCCTTGGTGACGTGGCCGACGAGCACGATGGCCGTCCCCAGCTGCTTGGCCAGGCGCAGGAGGCCGGCAGCCGATTCGCGCACCTGGCCGACGCTGCCGGGTGCGGAAGAAAGATCTTCGCAGTAAATCGTCTGGATCGAGTCGATGACCGCCAGCTGCGGCCGGATGCTCGTGATGGCGTCGGCGATGGTGTCGAACAGCGTCGCCGAGAGCAGGTGGATGCGCCCGCTGTCGATGCCGAGCCGGTCGGCGCGCAGGCGGATCTGGCGGGCCGACTCCTCGCCGGAGACATAGAGGGTCTGGTCCGAGAACTGGCCGTGCTGCAGGACCTGCAGCAGCAGGGTGGACTTGCCGATGCCCGGG
>CAYOHO010000395.1:0-2590 GCA_964403755.1 uncultured Oscillospiraceae bacterium | reverse complement strand
CCAGGGCCAGCACATGCTGCGCCTCATGGACATCCTCGACCGCCAGGGCTCCGATATCCTGGCGCGCCTGTATGGCGACCGCGAAGTGAACGGCGAGTGGCTCGTCGCCCTGGACGAGAACCGGCTCAATGCCGTGCTCAGCGAACGGTTCCAGTTTTTCCTCTTCCGCAGCCAGCGCCTGCGCGAACTGCGGCCGGTTGCCCGCCTGGGCGAGCCCGGCGCCGCACCCGACCCGGCAGAATCCGCCGGACTGGATGCCGCTGGCGAAACAACCGCAGAAGCGGCCAATCGCTTCATGTATCATTTCCGCATTGAAATCCGCCAAGGCGACCAGGTTCTGGTCATGCCGCGCGGCCTGATCCCGCCGACGCTGCAGACTGAAGCCGAGCGGGTCCTTCAGGGCATGCAGCAGCTGCCGGACCGCCTGTCCGCCCTCATTGTCCGCCTGCGCGAGCGCGGTGTCACCGCCCCCGCCAGCGGCTGGCTGGCGCTGCAGGTGCTGCGCACGTTGACCGAATATGTCGCCACCGACCGCCCACCGCGGCCCTGGCTGGCCGGCCGCCGCAAGGGCGCCGACAGCGAGGCTGATGTCGGCTATTCCGAGGAGGTCGCCGGCCCTGACGGCACCGCCGTCCGCGGACCATCTGCCGGGGGCCGCAGCTTCGGCCGTGGCCTTGGCCGGATCGCCGGCGCCGGTAGTGCTGCCGCCGGAACCGCAGCGGGCGCTGACCGCACCACCGCGGCAGGCACACAGCCCTATGCGCCCGGAACGTCCGGAACGGCCGTGGCCGGCGATGAACGCTTCGGCCTCTCGGCCGCCTTCAGCCGCCGACTGCTTCAGGCAGCCGTGGCTGTAGCGCTGGTTGCCATCCTCGCCATCGCAGGCTACCTCATCTTCAAGCCTGGCAGCAAGCCGCCGGCGACGACGACAACCGCCACCACGACGGCCGCCCTGACCAGCGCGACAACAACCATCCGGCCGACAACGACCGTTACCACCGTACCTACGACGGTCGCCACAACCGCAGCCCGGGTACCCTGGTACGTGATCGCCCGCCGGCTGAATCTCCGTTCCGAGCCTGCGACCTCCGGCAAGCTGATCCGCACGCTGACCGTCGGCCAGCCGGTCTATGTCCTGGAACAGACGAGCAAGGACTGGACGAAGGTTGAGACACCCGAAGGCGAGACCGGTTACGTCTATGCCTCGTACATCAGCAAGGACAAGCCCGTCGGCTGACAGACTGACAGGTTCACACCCGCCGCCTGACGAAACAATTGGCTCACTCATCCCACCGGCTGACAGCCCGACTACCTCAATCCCCGCCGGCTGCATTCTGCCGCGGGCGTGCCGAATTGCCCGCATGCCAAGGAGTACCCGATGCCCATTGCCATCGACCTGCACACCCACACCCTGATGAGCGGACATGCCTACAGCACACTCGAGGAATGCTGCGCCTACGCCGCATCCGCCGGCATGCGCGGCCTGGCCGTGACCGATCACGCCCCGGCCATGCCGGGCGGTCCCATCGACCTCTATTTCCTGAACCTGACCAGTCTGCCGCGCCAGATCGCCGGCGCCCTGGTCCTGCGCGGCGCCGAAGCCAACATCATGGACTTCGATGGCCGGCTCGATTTGTCCGAACGGGCCCTGAAGCGGCTCGACATCTGCATTGCCAGCTACCATGACATCTGTTTCCCGCCTGGCACGGCGCAGCAGAATACAGCCGGGTGGGAAGCCGTCATCCAGAACCCCTATGTTGACATTCTCGGCCATCCTGGCCGCGGTGAATACCCTTTTGACATTGATCACGTTGTCAGGATGTGCGGACAATACAACAAAGTTGTCGAGATCAACAACCACACGCTGGAACGCCAGCGCGACCATGACGACTGCCTGGCGATCGCCCGTGCCTGCCTCCGGCACCAGGTTCCGGTGATCCTGAGCAGTGATGCCCACTTCTCAGGCCATGTCGGCCGGGTTCCGCTTGCCGAAGCCTTGCTGGCCGAAATCGACTTTCCGGATGAGCTCATCCTCAACCGCCGCCTGGGCCCGGTCATTGCCTGGCTGAAGCAGCGCAAGCCGCGCCTGGCGGCCAGCTATGACGGGCCAGCCTTCGCTGACGAGCCATTTTCTGATGACGAGCCGGCTGGCGCCGACAGCCTGGCCTGAACCATCCTGGCCATGAAAAAGGCCCCCTGTTCGAGGGCCTGGACGCCGGATCGGCTCCGGTTCCGGATCTCCATTCATCTGATGCAAGGAAAGCGCTGAGGCCCCCGGATCGGGGGCCTTATTCGTTGGCTGGCTCAAGCAGGCCGGCGTCGATGATCAGGCGGGCCAGGCGGATGGCGATGTCGGCGCGGTTGAAGGGGCTGATCAGGTAGAAGCCGTCGACCAGCGGCGCCGTTGCCCGGGCCGCCGCCAGCGTGGCCTCGAGGCCAGTCTCGAGCGCAGCCTCCCGGGTCATGTCCGGGGTGAAGCGTTCCAGCAAAGCCGGTGGGATGCGAATGCCCGGAACCTCATTGGCGAGGTACTGGATATTGCGGTAGCTGACCGGCGGCATCAGGCCGCAGAGAACGCGGCCGCCGAGCT
>CAYOHO010000394.1:0-2593 GCA_964403755.1 uncultured Oscillospiraceae bacterium | reverse complement strand
CTTGTATTCGCGGACAAAAGCCTTGGTGCAGGACGGGCAGACCGAAACGATGGTCTTGGCGCCGGTCGCATTGATGCGTTCGGCAGCGGCCAGGATGGTCTGGCGGGCCTCTTCGGCCCGGCCCATCCAGTCGGCTTTATAGATGCCGCAGCAGGGCTCATCGGCCATGACGGTGAAATCGACGCCGGCTTTGCGCAGCAGCGTGACGGCCGCGGCGGCAGTAGCGTCATCGGTGTGGCAGCCGAAGAACAGCAGGGTGTCGGCCTTGGCCGGCAGGCCGGGGAAGGAGCGAGTCTTCTTTTCATAAGGCGAACCGGTTTGGTCGATCTTCTTGATCAGCTGGTTGATTTTGGCCGGAGCCTGGCCGGCGTCCTGGCTCATCAGGCGGGCGGAGCGGATGAAGGCCGGCGGATCGAAGCCGACCGCGCAGGAATTGGTGCAGCCGCCGCACAGGGCGCATTCATACATCGCTTCAGCCAGGTCGGGCGTCAGCGCGGTGCCGCGGTTGACCATCGAGAGCGCCAGCGCCCGGGCGCGCGGATTGTTGGCCTCACGGCCGGTCACATTGCCGACCGGGCAGATGTGGCGGCACATGAAGCAGAACCGGCAGCCCTCGATCTGTTTATTCTCTTCAGCAGAAAAATACATATTGCTTTCCTCACAATCCCAGTTTGTACGGATTCATGATGCCGTTCGGATCGAGCGACTTCTTCAGGCCCTCGAAGACCTGCATGGCCGGGCCATACTGCTCCTTCATCAGGCGGCTGAGCTTGAGGCCGACGCCGTGGTGGTCATTGACGACGCCGCCGTTGGCCAGGGCCGCGCGGACGCCGGCGTCCCAGATCCGGTTATGCAGGCGCAGCGCCTCGTGCGGGTCCTGCGGCGGGTTGTCGACGATGAAGCGGTCGTAGATCATGACGCCCCATTCGTACCAGTGGGAGAAATGGGCGATGAAGCGGGCCATCGGGAAATTGCCCTCTATCGCTTCCTTCATGGCCCAGTAGATTTTCTCGATGTTGGAATAGGTGGCGATGGTGTCCATCGTGCCGAACATCTGCGGGATGTCCATGATGTGGCCGGGATAGAAGAAGGTGATCTTCTCCTTCCACCACTTTTCGCCGTATTCGCTGCCCAGGTCTTCGGCCTCGTATTTGGCGAAAGTCGCCAGCAGGATCTTCTCCTCGATATCGACAATCTCGCGGATGCCCTCGAGCGCCAGGTTCATGAAAGCGCCCTTTCTGGCAACACCAACGATTTTCTTGATCAGGGAGACCGTCTCGGCTTCGTCGTACAAGCGCATGACCGACGGCTTGACCTTGGTCAGCAGCTCCCGGCCGGCGGCGAAGGCGGAGGTCAGGTCCTTGAACAGGAAAGCGCGGAACCGGCGGCATTCCGGCTGCTCGTAGATGCGCATCTGGGCGCGGGTCATGACGCCGAGCGTGCCCTCGGAGCCGATGAAGATCTGGTTGAGGTCGGGGCCGGCGGCGTGCTTGGGCACCGGCGAGGTGTTGATGATCGTGCCGTTGGGCAGGACGACTTCCATCGACAGGCACATGTCGTCGATCTTGCCGTACTTGGTCGATACGACGCCGATGCCGCGGTGGGCCAGGAAACCGCCCAGGGTCGAGCAGTTCATCGAGCTCGGGTAATGCATCGTGGCGAAGCCGCGCTCGTTGGCGTACCATTCCATATGGGTATAGATGCAGCCGGTGCCGCAATCCATATACATCGAATCGGTGTTGAACTCATGGATCTCGTTCATCCGTTTGGTGTCGAGCAGGATGCCGCCGGCCATTGGCAGCGCGCCGCCCTGGCTGCCCGCACCGCCGCCCCAGGTCGTGACCGGGATCTTGTAGTAGTTGGCGATCTTCAGAATCGCCGAAGTCTCCTTGGCATTCTTCGGCGAAACGACAATGTCGGCTTCCGGCAACTTTTCGCCGCGGTCCGCCCACATGCGGGCCGGCCAGTAATAGTCCACGCCGTGCGTCAGTTTGTCGACTTCGCGGACCGAGCAGTTGGTTTGTCCGACGGCATCCTCGAGTTCATTCTGGATCATGTCGAACATAAAGCCTCTCAGTTGCATGGTTGAATCCCCCTATTTGATTTGGGCCAGGTGCCGGTAAGCGGCGGCCAGGCCGTCATGGATCTCGCGGTAAATGGCGAAGAGCTTTTCGTATTGTTCATGGCGGGCCGGATCGGGCTCGATGACCCGGTCGACGCGCACGCAGCGGCCGATCGCTTCCTCGTGGCTGGCGAAAGCGCCGATGCTGACGCCGGCCAGGATGGCCGAGGCAAACGAGGAATCGGAGTCGGCCGGCTTGACCAGCCGGCGGCCCAGCACGTCGGCCCGGATCTGGCCCCAGAGCGGACTGCCGGCGCCGCCGCCGATGGCCCGGAACTCGTTGATCACGAAGCCGGCCTCGTCGAGGACGCGCATGCTGTCCCGCAGCGAGAAGGCGACGCCTTCGAGCACGGCGCGGGTGAAATGGGCTTTGGTATGCTTCATCGAGGCGCCGGTGAAACTGGCGCGCAGGTCGGCATCGTTATATGGGGCGAGCTCGCCCATCAGGTAGGGATGGAAGAACAATCCTTC
>CAYOHO010000393.1:783-2597 GCA_964403755.1 uncultured Oscillospiraceae bacterium | reverse complement strand
TATGCGATCACCGTGCACAAGAGCCAGGGCAGCGAGTATCCGGCGGTGGTCCTGACGATCCCGCCCGGCGCACCTGGCCTGCTCAACCGCAGCATCCTCTATACCGCCGTGACCCGGGCTCGCCGCCATCTCTTCCTGATCACCAGCCGGGAGATCCTGGCCGCCACCATCCGGCGCATCGACACGCGTGCCCGCCAGACCATCCTGGCGGATCTGCTCAAGCTGGAGCCAGGCGATGAGGAACTGCCGCTGGTGGCGCTGGCTGCAGCCCGGGAAGCTGCCGCGCATCCGGAAGCGGCAGCCGCTTCCGGGAAGGCCGCGAAGCCTGCCCCGGCGGCCCGGCCCGGAGATGGCTGATCCGGCCAGCCTCTGGCTGCGCGAGACCTTCTTTCCAACGGTGTGCCATTTCTGCCGCCGCCGCTGCCGGCCGGACGAGACGCCGATCGAGGGCGTTTGCCGGTCGTGCCTGGTCCAGCTGCCCCTGCGGACCGGTCAGGAGCGGCTGGTTCCCCTGCGGGCGGCTCCGGACCAGCCGCCGGCGATCTGCGCCTGCCACTATGAGGGAATCGTCCGCCAGGCCCTGGTCCGGATGAAGTTTGGCGACGCCCCCGAGGCCAGCCGTGCCTTTGCCGCGCTGCTGGCCGATGCCCTGCTCCGGCAGACGGGCGGCGAGCCGGCCTGGGATGCCGTGCTGGCCATTCCACTGCACGCGGCCCGGGCCCGTGAACGCGGCTACAACCAGGCTGGCCTGCTGGCTGCCGATGTGGCCCGGCGACTGCTGCTTCCCGACTGGTCGGACTGCCTCGGCCGGTGCCGCTCGACTGGCCGGCAGAGTGAGATCAAGAACATGGAGCAGCGACTGCGCAATGTCGAGAACGCTTTCCAGGTGCTGTCGCCCGAGCCTGTCCGCGCTCGCCGGCTGCTGCTGGTGGATGACATCCTGTCGACCGGTGCGACCATGCAGTCGGCCCGCACGGCCCTGATGGCCGCCGGCGCCGCTGCCGTGACCCTGGCTGCGGCAGCTTCCTGACGGACTGGCATCGCTGCCGTAACCCTGGCTGCGGCAACTTCCTGACGGACCGGCGCCGCTGCCGTGACCCTGGCTGCGGCCGCTTCCTGACGGAGCGGCGCCACTGCCGCGACCGTGGTTTCGAAGCGATCAATTCCAAATGGGCAAGCGATACTTTCGCGGTGCCAGGAGAGCCTGATGCCGGTATTCCAGCGTGTCCGATGCAGTTGCGAAACGGCCGCAAATCCAGTGCTGCCAAGCCTTTGAACGCCTCTTCGGAAAATGTCAAGGCTTGTAGTGAGTCTTGTACGGTACTATACTGAAGGTGCCTGAAATGTTGTTGCCCTTCATTTTGAACCTTCATGACATAAACGGGAGTCCGCGTCAGAGTGGAATACGGTATTACCCCCGGGCCTCGGTCTGTTGGGGAAAACCAAAGGCCACTGCAGGGCACCCACCTGGCGTTCAGCTGGGTGTCAAAAGAAGGGTACGGCATTTCAGGTTTTTATATCGGAGATCGATATGAGACAGATCCGTTGTCCCGACGCACTGGCTGCCAAGGGGCAATGGTTCTGTTATTCTATTGCCGGGAATAGGGCGCATACGCGCAGGTTTGACCGGGGAAAGGTTCATCACGCATGGGGCTATATGCTGATGCCAAGTCAATTGCCCGGCGGGACCCCGCCGCCAGGAATACCTTCCAGGTCATTCTCCTTTATTCCGGCTTCCATGCCCTGGTATTCCACCGGATTTCCCACTTTTTCTACCGCCATCGCCGCTTCTTCCTGTCCAGGCTGGTATCCCA
>CAYOHO010000393.1:0-773 GCA_964403755.1 uncultured Oscillospiraceae bacterium | reverse complement strand
GCCGGTTCTTTACGGGCGTCGAGATCCACCCCGGCGCCACCATCGGCAGCGGCCTGTTCATCGACCATGGCATGGGTGTTGTCATCGGCGAGACGGCCGTGGTCGGCGACAACTGCACCATCTACCACAACGCGACGCTGGGCGGCACCGGCAAGGAGAAGGGCAAGCGCCATCCGACCCTCGGCGACAACGTGCTGGTCGGGGCAGGCGCCAAGATCCTCGGGCCCTTCAAGGTCGGCAGCAATTCGCTGATCGGCGCCAATGCCGTCGTGCTCAACGAAATTCCCGAGAACTCGACGGTTGTCGGTGTGCCTGGGCGCATCGTGCGCAAGTGGGGCCAGCCGGTCAAGGCCGTTCAGCACAGCGTCGAGCTCGACCACGGCAATGCGCCGGACCCGATGGAGCAGGACCTGTGTCTGCTCCTGCACCGGGTGGCCGCGCTCGAGAAGCGGCTGGCCGTGCTCGATCATCAGGCTCCGTCCCGGCCCGCCCAGCAGAGCGGAAGTGAGGGCGATGGTTTCCATGAATGCTGAAAACCGGAACCCACGGGAGGCTGGCAGGCGGCTGCCGGTCCGGCCGGCGCCGCGATGTCGATGCCGGGCATTTTGATCATGCGATTGGATCCAGAAGGATTTGGAGGAATCAGAACGAATGAAAGTCTTCAACACCATGCTTCGCGAAAAGGTGGAATTCGTCCCGCTTGAGCCCGGCCGTGTCCGGATGTACGTCTGCGGACCGACCGTTTACAACTTTTTCCATATCGGCAACGCCCG
>CAYOHO010000392.1:0-2625 GCA_964403755.1 uncultured Oscillospiraceae bacterium | reverse complement strand
GGGAGGACGGCGATTTCGTCAAGGTCGGCCGTGCCGGCCGTCTCATCGAGGCAGAGCTGCACGAACCCGATGGCTGTGCCGTCGGCCAGCTCGATCAGCTCGATGCGGTTTTCCGTCAGCATCGCCAGGGCGTCCCCTTCGGTCAGGAACGGCACGTTCGGGACACCGGCCATGCCTTCCCGGTGCAGGGTCAGGAATTCGCCGATGCGCGCTTCGGTCAGGGGGACGCGCCGGATGGCGGGATCGGGGGCCGCCGGAGCGGAAGCGCTGGCCGGATCGCCGCCGGGACGCCCCTTTTCGGCCAGCTGCCGGGTGTCGGCAGTCAGGTGGACAAAGCTTATATAGGGAAGCAGACCGGCTGGCGGACTGCCGGGATCCGGCAAGGGCAGCGGCCCCTCCGGCCGGACGCCGGCCAGCAGCGTTTTGGCGCCAAGCGACCCGGCAAGCTGGCGCGCCGTTGCGATCAGGGAATCGAGTTCGGCAGCCGGATCGGCGGGGGTCAGGGCGCGGCCGGCGGCCGGGGCGACTGTGGCGGCGGTTCCGGCTGCCGGGGTGGCTGCTCGGGCGTCAGCGCCGGGCTCGGCGGCTGATTCGGCGCCGCCTTGACTGATGCGGGCGAAGCCGCGCAGGAAGGCCCGGCCGGTGTGGGGAATGTCACTGACGATGAGCTCGGCCTGGAGCTGGTCGGCCTGAAGGACTAGGCTGCGGATCATGATGTCTTCCTCCAATGCTTTTTATGGGGCGGACCCGGGGCTGCTCAGTGGCGGGCGACCGGTTCTGGCGGGGAAGGGTCCGGTTCAGTGCATCCGGCGCAGGCCGGCGATGTCCTTGATGGTGAAGGAGGAGCGGAAGAAGTCGATGACGCCTTCGTCGCGCATGCGGCCGAGCTCCCGCGACATCGAGGGCCGGGAGACGTTGAGGTAGTCGGCCAGCTGCTCGCGGTTCATCGGCAGCATGAAGTTCCGGCTGCCGTTCGTCACATACTGCTCATACAGATAGGCCGCCAGCTTCTCGCGCATGCCGCGCAGCTTGAGATAGCTGATGCGGCTGTTCATGTTCAGGGCCTTGCGGGCGATGATGCCGAGCATGTTGGTGATCAGCAGCTGGTGTGACTGGCAGACGTTGCAGCAGGGCTGGCTCACCTTGGCATAGCTGAGGAAGAGGGCGCTGCAGGTGGTATTGGCCTGCACGGTGTTGGGCCAGCGGGTGGCGCCGGCGTAGACCGACACCTCGCCGAAGATTTCACTGGGGGTGAAGATCCCGATGATCAGGCGGTTGCCGGCATAGTCCTCCTTCTGGACCAGGACCTCGCCCGAGAGCACGATGCCAAAGACATCCTGCTCCTCGCCGGCGATGGCGATCGCCTCGCCCTTGCGGTATTCGTGCACGCGCGCCTGGAAGCAGGGCATCAGGCTCAGGATCTGCGCGTCGGTATGGCCGATGAACAGGTCGCAGTCCCTCAGGACAGGAAGCCAGTGGGCAAACGCGCCGGCCTGCGGCAGGGTGCAGGGAGGACGGGCACTGGCACAGGCGACCGGGCCCGGGGCGGCTCCGGTAGCGTTCGCGGCGGCGTTGGCGGCAGCATTCGCGGCAGTGACGACGGCGTTCACGGCCGCATTCCCGGCAGTGCTTCCGGCGGCGTTGGCAGCATGGCCTGTCGTGGCTGGAAACGCCGTGGGGAGCGGGCCTTTCAGGCGGGCGGCGATGGCTTTCTCATGTTCGGTCATTCAGGATCCTCCGCGGTCGGGCGGCCGATATTTAGTAGCCGCCGCTACGTCATCAACGGGATCATTATAGTACACTGGCTCCAGAAAACAAGAAACAAGCGCACCGCGGGCCGGCGCGAACCGGATGAAACACGGACTAGCCCATACAGGAGGAACCCCATGATCCGAGATATGGTCACCATCAATGAAGAAAAGTGCAATGGCTGCGGCGTCTGCATCAGTGCCTGCCACGAAGGCGCCCTGGCGCTGGTCAACGGCAAGGCCCGGCTGATTTCCGACAGCTACTGTGACGGACTGGGCGCCTGCCTGCCCGAATGTCCCACCGGTGCGATCACGATCGAGAAGCGCGAGGCGGCTGCCTTCGAACTGCCTGCCGGTCACCCCGCCGCTGCTCCCGCTGTCCACAAGGCTCCGGCCGCCCACGCCGCCGCGCCGGCTTCCGCGCCCAAGGCCGCAGCCGCTCCGCTCGCCTGCGGCTGCCCCGGCAGCCACGCCCGCAGCCTGAAGGGCGCCGTCCCGTCGGCCGCCAAGACCGCTGAAGCTGCACCGGCGACGGCCGCCGCCCTGCCCGAGTCGGAGCTCCGCCAGTGGCCTGTCCAGCTCAAGCTGGTGCCGGTCAACGCGCCTTACTTCCAGAACGCGAAGCTGCTGATTGCCGCCGACTGCGCCGCCTACGCCCGCGCCTCGTTCCACCAGGAGTTCATGCGCGGCCGCATCACCCTGATCGGCTGCCCCAAGCTGGACGCCGGCAGCTACGTCGAGAAGCTCACGGAAATCTTCAAGAACAATGACATCCGCAGTATAATGGTTGCCAGAATGGAGGTCCCGTGCTGCGGCGGCCTCGAGATGGCTGTCCGGCAGGCCCTGATGAACAGCGGCCGGATGATCCCCTGGCAGG
>CAYOHO010000391.1:0-2633 GCA_964403755.1 uncultured Oscillospiraceae bacterium | reverse complement strand
ACTTGCCGGAGCCATTGGGGCCGATCAGGCCGAGCACCTCGCCGGCTTCCATCTTGAAGCTGAGGTGCTGCACGGCCTTGATGCCGGCGAAGGAAATCGAAAGGTCCTTGACTTCGAGCAGGGTTGACATGAAATGACCTCCAGTCACTGGTCCGCGCTGACGCCGGCCGACTTGTTCCGCTTGTGGGCGGCCCGTTCGCGCAGCGTGTCGAGGATCGAGATAACGCCCTTGGGCCGGAAGATGACGATGAGCATGAGCAGCAGGCCATAGAGGACATTGCTGCTTCCCTTCGCACCCAACAGGACGCTGGCCATTTCAATCAGGGGGATGATGATGAAGGCGCCGATGACCGGGCCCCAGAGGGTGCCGATGCCGCCGAGGATGGCGACGACGCCGATCTTGATCGAGAGGTCGAAGCTGACGGTGCTTTCCGGCGAGATGTAGGTCAGGAACGAGGCGTAGAAGCAGCCGGCGATCGACATCATGACCGCGCTGATCTGGAAGGCGCGCAGCTTGATCTTGAAGGTCTCGATGCCGAGCGATTCGGCGGCGTCCTCATCGCCCTTGATGGCGCTGGGGTAGTAGCCGGTCTTCGACTTTGTGAACCAGCCGGTGAACAGGACCGCCGCTGCGAGCAGGACCAGCATGATGAAGTAGAACGGCGTGTCGGTGCGGAAGGTCAGGTCAAACAGGCTTTCCTTCTTGAAGGTGACATAGATGCCGGCCGTGCCCTTGGTCCAGTCCGCAAAGTGCTGGATGAAGGAACGGAACGCTTCGGCGAAGGCGATCGTGGCGATCGAGAAGTAGGCGCCGCGGAGGCGGAACGTGCTCGAGCCGATGAAGGTGGCCATCAGGAAGGAGAGCACCATGCCGAGCGGCAGGGTGACGAACGGTGAGATGCCGAAGTTCGTCAGCGCGATGTAGTTGGTGTAGGCGCCGATCGCGACGAAGGTCGAGCTGGCCCAGGAGATCTGCGCGCCGTAGCCGCCGATGATGTTCCAGGCGATGCCGAAGATGGCGAAGGCCATGCAGTTGACGAGCAGGACGACGTAGTAGTTGATCAGGCCCAGGAACGGAAGCGAGAGCAGCACCGCAAAGAAGAGGAACGGCACCAGCCGGCCGATCGTGATTGCGGGTTTTTTCGTCTGGTTCATGCCGTGCGCGCTCCTTTCCCGAAGATGCCGTAGGGCTTGAGGTAGAGGACGATGAGGAAGAGGATGCAGATCGAGGCGGTGCCGAGGTCCGGCGCGATCAGCGTGGTGACCAGGCCCTCGACGATGCCGACGATCAGGCCGCCCACGAAGGCGCCCTTGATGCTGCCGAGCCCGCCGAGCACGACGACCATCAGCGGGGCGATGCGGTATGGGTTGCCGGCGGTGGCGGTGACGTAGGCCAAGGGCGTCAGCAGCAGGCCGGACAGGGCTGCCATCGAGACGCCGATGACGAAGGCGATGGTATATGTCATCTCGGAGTTGATGCCGAGCATTTGGGCAACTTCTGGCTTCTCGGCAGTGGCGCGCATGGCGCGGCCGAGCAGCGTCTTGTTGAGCAGCATGTTGATCGCGAGGACGACGATGACCATGACGCCGAAGGCGATCAGGCGGGGATAGCCCAGGAAGAATTTGCCGATCTGGAGCGAGGACATCTTGATCGAGGATTCAACAGTCTGGGGGTTGCGGCCGAAGATGGTCTCAGCCAGGTTCTGCAGGAAGAACGAGAGGCCGACCGTGATCAGGATGAAGGATGTGCCGCCGACTTCCAGCACCTGGCGGATCGACAGCTTGAAGGTGACATAGGCGAACACGATCATGAGGACGGCGACCAGCGGAATGACGGCGTAGGGCTGCCAGCCGGTCAGGTTGGTCATGAGCCAGGTGAAGTACATGCCCCAGACCAGGTAGGATCCGGCGGCAAAGTTGACCATCTTCATGACGCCGAAGACAATCGTGACGCCAACGGCGACCATTGAGTAGACGCCGCCGTTCAGGATTCCGTTGATGATGGCCTGGATGATGGTCCAGATGTTCATAGGGTTCCTCCAGTATGCAGATGGGACATCTCCGCGAAGAATGGGTACATCAACCGATTTGCATCCGCTGATGTACCCATCCGTTCTCAGAGATGGTTATTGGCTGGGGTACGGATCACTTCTTGAGGCGGGCCTTCAGCAGGTCGGTGAGCTGGAATTCGTTGGTCGCTTCCGACTCGGGGAACACGGTCTTGCAGCGGAACTTGCCATCCGTGCCCTTCTGCCACTGAACCATGACGGCGACAGAGTTGGTGTTCCAGCCGGCGTCATTGAACTTGAGGGCGCCGCCGGGAGCCAGCGTGGTGATGTTGAGCTTGCGGACTTCAGTCGCAACGTCGGTGGCCTTGGCGCTCTTGCCGTTCTCGAGGGCACGGGCGACCATGTAGACGGCGTTGTAGGCGCTGACGCCCTGCTCGGGCATGAAGTAGCCATAGGCCTTCTCGAACTCGTCGCCGACGTTCTTGAGGCTCTCGTTGCTCATGATCGTCTTGGCGTCATAGTTGTGGGAGGCGACAGAGAGGATGCCGTTGACGAGGTCGCCCAGATCTTTGGCGAAGACCGGATACAGGAAGCCGGCGCCGCCGCCGATGATCAGCGGGCTGT
>CAYOHO010000390.1:0-2635 GCA_964403755.1 uncultured Oscillospiraceae bacterium | reverse complement strand
GTGGCAGCCGTGCTCACTGGCCGCAGCGAGCGCGAGGCCACCGTCCGCCTGCTTGGCGGCGACCTGCAGATCCGTTATGATGCCGACAGCGGCCACGTCTTCATGACCGGGCCGGCGGAATTCGTCTTCGACGGTACCCTCGATGACCACTGGGCACAGCACGCCAGTGCGATACAGCCCTGAAAGTGCGGCACAGCCCTGAATGTGCGCTTAGGCACGGAAATGGGCGCCACGCCCGAATGATGCTTGAGGAGAAGAAAGCGATGATCAACCTGAACTTCCTGAGCCTGCCCGGCTCCTACCTGTTTTCCGAAATCGGCCGCCGCGTGCGCGCCATCGAAGCTAAAGGAACCGACCGCCCGATCATCCGGCTGGGCATCGGCGACGTGACCCGCCCGCTGCCGCCGGCCGCCGTCAAGGCCATGCACGAGGCCGCCGATGACCTCTCACGGCCCGAAACCTTCCGCGGCTACGGCCCGGAGGCCGGCTATGCCTTCCTGCGCGAAGCCATCGTCGCCGCCCAGTATACAGCCCGCGGCATCGCGGTGGGCCTGGACGAGGTGTTCGTCAGCGATGGCGCCAAGAGCGATGTCGGCAACATCGGCGACATCTTTGACGCCTCGGCGCGCGTCGCCATCTGCGACCCGGTCTACCCGGTCTACGTTGACAGCAACGTCATGGACGGCCGCGCCGGCACGCTCGGCGCCGATGGCCGCTGGTCGGAGATCATCTACCTGCCCTGCACCGAGGCGAACGGCTTCTGCCCCGAAGTGCCCGGCAAGGATGACCCGGTTCCCGACCTGATCTACCTCTGCTTCCCCAACAATCCGACCGGTGCCGTCGCCGACCGCAGCCTGCTGGCTGCCTTCGTCGACTATGCCAACCGGCACGACTCGATCATCCTCTTTGACGCCGCCTACGAGGCCTTCATCACCGGCGACTATCCGCACAGCATCTATGAGATTCCGGGTGCGCGCACCTGCGCCATCGAGTTCAACAGCTTCTCCAAGCTGGCCGGCTTCACCGGTGTCCGCTGCGGCTACACCGTCATCCCGAAGGAGCTGAAGCGCGAAGGCGCCTCGCTGAACGCACTCTGGGACCGCCGCCAGTCGACCCGCTTCAACGGCGCCTCCTACGTCACCCAGCGGGCGGCTGCCGCTGTGCTCAGCCCGGCCGGCCAGGCCGAGACGCAGGCAAACATCCGCTACTACCAGGAGAACGCACGCCTGATCCGCGAGGGACTCGAGGCCTGCGGCTTCACCGTCTTCGGCGGCATCCACGCGCCCTACATCTGGCTCAAGACCCCCGCCGGCATGGACTCCTGGACCTTCTTTGACGAGCTCATCGCCCGTGCCGGCGTCGTCGGCACACCCGGCGTCGGCTTCGGCCCCCAGGGCGAGGGCTACTTCCGCCTGACCGCCTTCGGCAGCCGCGAGTCGACCATCGAGGCCATGGCCCGCATCGCCGAAGCCTGGAAAAAATAGCCGGGTCACGGCCGGGCCGGCATCGCCGGGCAGCAGCCGGAAAATCCGGAAATGCCGGCAAAAACGGCCATCCGCAGGGTTCAGGAATGGTCCCAAGGTTGCATCAGCGCCTGTTCACGTTATATAATAAGGCGGGCGAAAGACGTCCCTTCCATCATTCAGGGACGTCTTTCTTATTTTCCGTTGTCAGGGCAGCAGCCTGACTAGAACAGCGTTCCGCGCAGCCGGGCTCCTCCCGGCAGGCGGCGCTTCCACACGAACGCACCTTCCGAAGGGGGATCCACGCATGGTCAAGGCAATAGTCGGCGCCAACTGGGGCGACGAAGGCAAAGGCAAGGTCACGGACATGTTCGCCGAGCAGGCGGACGTCGTCATCCGCTATCAGGGCGGAGCCAACGCCGGTCACACCATCATCAACCATTATGGCAAGTTCGCGCTGCATCAGCTGCCGTCCGGCATCTTCAACGGACAGACCACCAATATCATCGCCAATGGCGTGGCCCTCAACATCCCCGGCCTGCGCAAGGAAATCGACACGGTCATGGCCGGCGGCGTGCCGGCCCCGCGGCTGCTGATCTCCGACCGCACGCAGATGGTGATGCCCTACCACATCCTGTTTGACCAGTACGAGGAAGAGCGCCTCAGCGGCCGCGCCTTCGGCTCCACCAAGTCGGGCATCGCCCCGTTCTATTCCGACAAGTACGCCAAGATCGGCTTCCAGGTGTCCGAGCTCTTCGACGAGGCGGCGCTGCGCGAGCGGCTCGCCGGTATCCTCGAGGTCAAGAACATCCTGATCGAGAGCCTCTACCACAAGGAGCCGCTGATGCTGGATGCCGTGCTGGCGCAGATGCTCGAATGGCGCGAGTTCATCCGCCCCTTCGTCGCCGACACCGCCGCCTATCTGCATGAGGCGCTGCGCCTCGGCAAGAAGATCCTGCTTGAGGGCCAGCTCGGCGCGCTCAAGGATCCGGACTTCGGCATCTATCCCTTCACCACGTCCAGCTCGACCCTGGCCGGCTATGGCTGCGTCGGCGCCGGCATCCCGCCCTATGAGATCGAGGAAGTCATCGCCGTGGTCAAGGCCTATTCCAGCGCCGTCGGCGCTGGCGCCTTTGTCAGCGAGATCTTCGGTGACGAAGCCGAAACCCTGC
>CAYOHO010000389.1:1274-2640 GCA_964403755.1 uncultured Oscillospiraceae bacterium | reverse complement strand
GCATGGCCACGACAGGAACACCGGTCCATTCCAATCCTGTCCTGTCTGCCGGTTCCGCACCTGTCCAGTCCCTGACCCTTGCCGAGGCGCGCCGCTTCCTGGCGTCCTATGACGGTCCGCCGCTGACCCTGATGGAGGTCTGCGGCACCCATACGGCGGCGATTGCGGCCGGCGGCCTGCAGAGCCTGCTCCCGCGCCAGGTTCGCCTTGTCTCCGGCCCCGGCTGCCCGGTGTGCGTCACGCCGGCGCGCTGGTTTGATGAGCTTGGCGCCATGGCCCGTCAGCCGCATGTCCGGGTCGCCTGCTTTGGCGACCTCATCCGGGTTCCGGGCGACTGCGACAGCCTGGCGGCGGCCATGGCCGACGGCGCCGCCGTCCAGATGATCTATTCACCGCTCGATGTGCTGGCGATCTGTACGGCGCATCCGAACGACACGATCGTGCTGGCGGCTGCCGGCTTCGAGACGACAGCGCCTTCCTACGCCCTGCTGATGCGCCGGGCACGCGAGCATGGCATCCGCAACCTGCGAGTCTTCACGGCACTGCGCCGCATGCCGCCGGTGCTGGAGCGCCTGTGCCAGCCCGATGCCGCCATCGACGGCTTCCTCGCCCCGGGCCATGTCAGCGCCATCATCGGCAGCGATGCCTATCGCGATCTGGCGGCCCGCAGCGGCCGGTCCTTCGTTGTCGCTGCCTTCGAACCCGGCCGCCTGGTCCTTGCGCTCGCCACCCTCATCCAGCTGGCCGGGCGCGGCGAAGTCGTCAACCAGTACCAGGAGCTCGTGCAGCCGGAGGGCAACCTGAAGGCACTCGAACTTTTCGCCGAATGCTACCGGATCGAGGATGCGGAATGGCGCGGCCTCGGCCTGATCCCCGAGTCCGGCTATGGCCTTGCCGACGCCTACGCCGAGTTCCAACCGGAAATCCTGCCGGTGACCCGGCCGGCGCTGCCGGCCGACCCGAGCCTGGCCTGCCGCTGCGGCGACGTCCTGCTGGGCCGGATCCTGCCGGAGCAGTGCCCGATGTTTGGCCGCCGCTGCCGACCGGAAACCCCGGTCGGGCCGTGCATGGTCTCGTCCGAGGGCATCTGCGGCATCCATTACCGCTACCCGGCTGCCCCCTGAGGAAAAGCCGGAACCATAGCCTGACCCCGATCCCGATCGCCGGCAGCGGCTGGCCGGGACCGTGAACGTCCACAGGAGGAACTTGAGCATGCAGATCCAGATGAGCCACGGCGGCGGCGGCGGTGCAACCGCCGACCTGATCCGGCGCTTCTTTGCGGCGCCCCTGGCCAATGAGCACCTGGCGCGGATGGAAGATGCCGCCGTGCTGGAATCGCATCCCGGACGGCTCGCCTATACCACTG
>CAYOHO010000389.1:0-1264 GCA_964403755.1 uncultured Oscillospiraceae bacterium | reverse complement strand
CACTGACACGTTTGTCATCACGCCGCTGTTCTTCCCCGGCGGCGACATCGGCCGCCTCGCCATCGCCGGTACGGCCAACGACCTGCTGATGATGGGCGCGGTGCCCCGTCACCTGACGGCCGGCTTCATCCTCGAGGCCGGGCTTGATACCGGCGTCATCGAGCGGATCGTCCGCAGCATGGCTGACACGGCAGTGGAGGCCGGCGTCCAGATTGTCGCCGCCGACACCAAGGTGGTCGAGGCTGGCGGCCATGAACCGGGCCTCTACATCAACACCAGCGGCATCGGCTGGATCGATACAAGGGAACCGGTCGGCGCCGACCGCGCCCGCCCGGGCGACGTGATCCTGGTCTCGGGGCCGCTCGGTGACCACCAGGCCTGCATCATGAGCCAGCGGCTCGGCATCCGCAACCACATCCAGAGCGACGCCGCCCCGCTCAACCGGCCCGTCCGCGCCCTGCTGGACGCTGGCCTGGCGGTGCGCTCGCTGCGTGACATCACGCGCGGCGGCCTGGCCACCGTGCTGAATGAGCTCATGGCGGCGTCCGGCTGCCAGGCCGCCCTCGACGAGGCCAGCATCCCGGTCGCACCGGAAACCCGGGCGCTTTGCGAGGTGCTCGGCCTCGAGCCGCTGGCCATGGCCAACGAGGGCCGGTTTGTCGCCATCGTAGCGGCGGCGGACGCAGAACGCGCCCTGGCGCTGCTCCAGGCTGAGCCGCTATCATGCCAGGCGGCCGTTGTCGGCCAGGTCCAGGAAGGGCAGGGCGTCATCGTCCAGACCCGGGTCGGCGGCCGGCGCCGCCTGACCGTGCCGTGGTCCGAGGGCCTGCCGCGGATCTGCTGAGCCCGAACCCACACGCCTTTCGCGCGAATCCGGTGTGACCGCCGGCATTTTTCGTATGTGATTGCTGTCTTTTTCGTTTAGAATGTTATTCGGACCCTTTGGACCAATGGCGGTATCACGCCAGCCCGCTCAGCTGGGGAACGGCGACACCGCACCGGTCCGTTTCGCTTCCCGGAATGGCCTGGCTGGCGACCTGATGCCGGCTTGACAGAATTTGACATTATTTTGACATCCGGGCTGTATCCTTGACATTCACCATGCTTCAGCAGGTAGGCCATCTGTCAGATGCTTCAGCAGATGCACCGTCTGGTGATCCAACGAACAGCGAGGTTCAAGCATGTCGCAGCCCATCAGGATCCATCCAATCAGCTTCATCAAGGGCATGTCGAGCGCGCTCGAGCTTTCCGCCAATGGCATCTC
>CAYOHO010000388.1:0-2656 GCA_964403755.1 uncultured Oscillospiraceae bacterium | reverse complement strand
TGCGCTGCCGGCCCCGGCAGACCGGCGCCCCCGGCCGGCCCCGGCAGACCGGCGCTCGCGACCGGTCCTGAGGGACCGACGCTCGCGACCGCTCCCGGCGGACCGACGCTCGCGACCGGTCCTGACGGACCGGCGCGGATCGTACCAGACCTTTGAACCAGGAGGAACCCGGGCATGGACCTGTCACAATCACTGCCAATCGCGTTCGCCGCCATCCTCGTCGCCGCCGTGGCGCTGGGCCTGGTCGGCCTGCCACTGCTGCGCCGCCTGCATGTCGGCCAGCAGGTCCGCGACGACGGGCCGCAGAGCCATCTCAAGAAAAGCGGCACCCCGACCTTCGGCGGCCTGTTCTTCATCCTCCCGCTGCTCGGCGCGACGCTCTACACTGGCCTGTCCGATCCGTCCGCACGCGTCATGCTGGCGCTCGGCTTCCTCATCCTCGGCTTCGCCATTGCCGGCTTCATCGATGACTACATCAAGGTCCGCATCTCCAAGAAGGGCCTCTCGGTGCGCCACAAGTCGCTGATCATGCTCGCCGTCTCGATCGCGTTCACGGTGTACTACCTCTACTTCGCGCCCGGGCAGCCGTTCCTGCTCGTGCCGTTCCTGGCCGGCACACCGGTCGTCGGCAGCGCGACGCCCATCCTGGTCAGCGGTCTCTGGAAGATCCCCTATGGCATCTTCGTCGTCCTCTACCTGTTCTTTGTCACCAACGCCGTCAACATCACCGACGGCGTTGACGGCCTCTGCTCCACTGTCACCATCATCGCCTCGGCCGGCCTCTGTGCCGCCGGCGCCTGGCTGACCGTGTCGCTCGCCGACCGCTCCCGTGTGTTCTCGAACCCGGCCACCGTCGGCCGCTTCCTTGCCGCCGCCCAGGACGCCCGCTCCGCCGCGGTCCTGGCCGCTGCCGTCGCTGGCGGCTGCCTCGGCTTCCTCGTCTTCAACCGCCACCCGGCCAAGGTCTTCATGGGCGACACCGGCTCCCAGGCCCTCGGTGCGGCCGTCGCCGGCATCGCCCTGGTCATGGGCGCCCCCTGGCTGGTCGCCTTTGTCGGCATCCTCTACATCATCGAAGCGCTCTCCGTCATGATCCAGGTCGCCTACTTCAAGCGCACCGGCGGCAAGCGCATCTTCCGCATGTCGCCGATCCACCACCACTTCGAGCTCGGCGGCTGGAAGGAAGAGAAGATCGTCGTCGTCTTCAGCCTCGTGACCCTGGCCGGAAGCATCATCGGCTTCCTGATCGTCCGCCTCTGAGAACCGTCCCGCCCCGGAACCCGCGCCCCGCGCAGAAGGAGCCCCCGCCATGAACAGCCGCAGTCGAACCGCGACGCCCCCGATCGTCCAGCGCCGTCCCGCCGCCATGCAGGACGTGCAGGTGGTCAGCGCGCCCGAACGGGTCCGGCCGACTGCCTCGGCCCTGCCCCCGGGCCGCCTGAATGGTCCGCTCCTGATCGTGACCATGATCATGGTCTGCTTCGGCCTGGTGATGCTGTTCTCGGCCAGCATGAGCGACGGCTACGCCAACAAGGACGGCAACCCGATGTTCTACGTCCTGCGCCAGGCCTCGATCACCGGCGCCGGCTTCGTCGCCGCCCTGATCCTGGCGCTGTTCTTCAACGTCCGCTTCTTCGACAAGATGTACTTCACGGTCGGGCTCTACGGCGTGACCTCGGTGCTCCTCCTGCTCGTCAAACTGAAAGGCGAGATCACCAACGGCGGCCAGCGCTGGCTGTCGCTCGGCCCGATCCGCTTCCAGCCCTCCGAGCTCGCCAAGCTGGCGGCTGTGTTCTGCTTCGCCGGCTACACCTCCTGGGTGCGCCGGCGCCGCGCCGACGGCAAGATCCGCGCCAAGGGCCCATTCCGCCAGTTCCTGCTCGACGGCTTCGTCGACATCATCTTCCCCGGAATGGCGCTGCTGGTCTGGGTTGGCCTCATCCTCTGGCAGCCCCACCTGTCGGGCGCCGTCATCATGTGCTTCCTGGTCATGACCGTGTTCCTCTCCTCCGGCATCCGCTTCCGCTCCTACGTCAGCGGCATCGGCATGGTCCTCGCGATCGTGCTCGCACTCTCCGTCATCCTCGCCACGGCCCTGCCGATCGTCATGTCGCGCGACAAGCTGAACCAGACCATCTCCGAGAACTTCGCCCACGTCCATAAGCGCATCGACACCTTCCAGAACCCGGAGGAGGCCTCGAGCGACGACACGCTCCAGATCCGCCAGTCCCTGATTGCGATCGGTTCCGGCGGCCTGACCGGCATCGGGCTCGGCGAGGGCCGCCAGAAGTACAACTACCTGCCAGAGGCCCATAACGACTTCGTCTTCGCCATCATCGGCGAGGAGCTTGGCTTCGCCGGCACCGTCAGCGTCGTCGTGCTCTTCCTGCTGTTCCTGTTCTTCGGCGTCAGTGTCGCCATCAACGCCGCCAACCCCTTCGCGACCATCCTGGCCGGCGGCTATACGATGCTGATCGTGGTCCAGGCCTTCCTCAACATTGGTGTCACCACGCGGCTGCTGCCCACGACCGGCATCTCGCTGCCGTTCTTCAGCTACGGCGGCACCGCCAACTTCTTCTTCCTGATCGCCATCGGCTTCATCCTCTGCGCCTCCCGCACCGGCCAGCGGCCCAGCCTGCGCCAGTCCCAGTCCTGA
>CAYOHO010000387.1:0-2667 GCA_964403755.1 uncultured Oscillospiraceae bacterium | reverse complement strand
ATCCGGGAAGGGAATGGCATTCGGAAGCTGGACGGATCAGCCTTGAGTGCAGTTCTGTCAAGCCTGGTCTCTGGGTTCCCCGGAATCCCGGGGTTCGGTCGTATGCTTGCGCAGCACGGCAAATTCATTGACGTTGATGACCGTGCCGTTGTCGAGCGTCACCTTGATCGTGTACTCCGTGATCAGGGCGGCGCCCAGGCCGATGAGCGCAGCCACCGGTGCGATGACCAGGCCGATGGTGCCAACGGTCAGCGAGATGCTGAGGACAACGCGGCCGCCCTTCTCGATGTCGAGCCGGCTGGCATTTCCCCTTTTCCAGATCTCCTTGATGGCATCGATAACCTCTGAAGCCTGCGGAATCCGGCCATCGTCCTTCTTCCCTTCCGTCTGGCCGGAAGCCTGTCCGGGGTTGGCGCCGGCAGTCTCGCCGCTGGATGCAGCGTCATCTTTCAAGTTGTACGACCGGATGATCCGGACGGCGATGTCGATGTTGCCATCACTGGTCTTCAGTGCAGCGGCGGCGGTCTCGCGATCAACGCCCGTCTGCCGCATGACAGCCGATATTGATTCCTGGTCAAACATGGCAGAAGCCTCCTTGTCAAAAGTCCCTGTACACAGGGTCCGGCAGAGCGGCCGCAGCGGCCGTCTATCTTCCTATGATCATCATACACGGTTCCAGCCAGGCCGGACAGCCGGACCGCAAGGCTGGACCGTCGGACCGCAGGGTCGGACAGCCGGACCTCAGGGCAGGACCGCCAGGGCTGCCGGGCCGGACTGCCGGTTCAGATCAGGCCGAAATAGCGCAGGGCGTCCGAGATGCCGTTTTCAGCGGCCGTTCCGGTCACGTGGTCGCTGGCTGCCAGCACCTGGCCGAGGCTGCTGCCCATGGCGACGCCGAGGCGGGCAAAGGCAAGCATCTCAAGGTCATTGGCGCTGTCTCCGAAGGCAAGTGTCTGCTCCCGGCTGAATCCAAGCCGGTCCAGCACGAACTGCATGCCGGTGGCCTTGGAGAAGCCAGACTGCACGGCTTCGCAGAACAGGTCAGGGGCATGGCTGATGAGGCTGAAACGGGGACCGAGCAGTTGAGTGACCGGCTCACGCTCCGCCTCGGAAGCAAGGACAAGGCACAGTTTGCTGGCATGGACCGGGCCGGCATGCCAGTCACGGTTGACCCCGGGCAATTCGGCAAACATCCGATAGTACCAGGCCGCCTGACCGCGCGGCGGCAGCTGCGGGAAATAGACATGCTCAGGGCCTTCCAGGAACGCATCGATGCCGCCCTGTTCCAGCCGGGGCAGGAGATCAGTCAGGACATCTGCCCCAATCATCTGGCTGAGCAGGGTCGTGCCATGGTATTCGATGTAGGTTCCGCAGGAGGCGATGATGCCGTCGAAGCCCACGGAAAGGATATGGGGATGGATACCGGCCAGGGACCGGCCCGTGTTGATGAAGGCAAGATGACCGTTGGCACGCAGCTGGCGGACAGCAGCAGCCGCCGAGGGCGGAACAAGGTTGTTCTCATCGACGAGGGTTCCGTCGAGATCGAAAAAGACGATGACAGGGGCTTTCCCGCTTGCAGGCATGTCCTGGCTCCATTCATGACTTCGATGGCCGCGCAGGCCGATACCGGCTGCGTTGACCGCACCGGGGGATGCCGGCTGCGATGGCCGCTGAGGCCGGGTGACAATGGCAGCGATGGCCTGGCGGACGCTTCTGATGACAGTATAGACGAAAGGCGATCGGCCTGCATCGTGCCGCAGCAATCGGGGATGGCGGCATTGACAGGCCAGCGCTGCCGGTGCTACGTTTCTAACGTGAAGCCAGGGTGCCCGTCCGTGGCTGATCCAGTCAGGAGGACTATGCTGCAGACAATCCGGCTCAGCCGTCATTATGGGGACCGCGTCCTGTTCGAGGGGCTTTCCTTTCAGCTGCGCGATGGTGAACGGATCGGCCTGGTGGGTGGCAACGGCAGCGGCAAGACGACCCTGCTGCGGCTGCTGGCCGGGCTGGAGGAGCCCGATGCCGGCGAAGTCCGGCTTGGCCGTCGCCAGCAGGCCGGACTGCTTGACCTGTCGCCGCAGGCGGACGGTACGCCTGCCGCTCCCGATGGCGACAGCCTTTCCGGCGGTGAGCGCACACGACTGGCCCTCGACCGCTTCCTGGCGGACCCGCCTGACATCCTCCTGCTTGACGAGCCCACCAACAACCTCGACCTCGACGCCGTCCAGGCTGTCATCCGGCGGCTGGCCGAGCTTCCCGGCTCCATGGTGATCGTTTCGCACGACCGCTATCTGCTCGACTGCCTGGTGACGCGCATCATCGAGATCGAGAACGGCCGCCTGGTCGAGTATGCCGGCAACTACACCTTCTATCGCAATGAGAAGGCGCGATTGTTCAATGAGCAGATGCACCGCTTTGAGGCAGACCGCCGGGAGCAGGAGCGGGTTGACGAAGCCATCCGCAAGCGGCGGGCGTTCGCTGAAAAGGCACACCGCGATTCCAGCGAGCCTGACAAGGCCGGCAGGAAGGCTGGCATGGCCAAGGTCGGCCGGCGCCAGCGGGCCGAGAAAAGCGACCGCAAGGCCAAGAGCGACATCTTGCGGCTCGAGCGTCTGGTGCGCGGCGGCGAACAGCGGCCGGTCGTCGAGAAGGCGGTCCGCTTCGACC
>CAYOHO010000386.1:0-2670 GCA_964403755.1 uncultured Oscillospiraceae bacterium | reverse complement strand
GCCGCGCGGCTCGGCGTAGCGCGACAGGCGCGTGAGTGCGTCGGTCAGGTAGTCCTCGTACTTCTGGTACTGGTCAAAGTCCGGGATATGGGCGCGCATGATCCCGATGATGACGGGGCATTCAAGCACCGCGGCCAGGTCGATGTGCTCGCAGAGCCGCTGGATGGCCGCCTCGCGGACTTCGCGATCTTCGCTGATCAGCGACAGGCGGTTGATGGTAAACTCCATGCCGGTGGTGATGCCGCAGTAGGCAAGACCGCGTCCGGCGGCTGCCGCCTTCAGGACCCGGGCGTCATATTGGCGCGGTTCGCGGATGTGCAGCTCCATGGCACCATAGCCGAGGCTGCTGGCTGTTTCGGCGCAGGTCCCGATGTCGCCGCGCAGGATGACGGGCGTGCGGGACGGCAGCTTCTCGAGTCCGCAGGTAATGCCGTACTTGAACATGGACGTCTCCTTCCCTTCAGCCGGCTCGACGTGCGGCCGTGCGCCGGCGGCTCACGGCCGGTCAGATGCCGGCTCCTGGATCCCGTGCTGCTCAGCCGAAGTACATGCCGCCATTGACATCCATCAGCAGACCGGTGACAAACTCGGCCTCCTCGGATGCCAGATAGGCGACGGCACTGGCAATGTTGGCCGGCTTGCCGAGCTTGCGCAGCGGAATGCGGCTGAGCAGGCCTTCGATCTTTTCCGGCGACCACTGGCGGATCATGTCGCTCTCGGTCGTGCCGGGGCAGATTGCATTGACCGTGATGCCGAAGGGGGCGAACTGGCGGGCCATGCCGTAGGTGAGCGAGATGATTGCGCCCTTGGATGCGGTATAGGCCATGCCAGTCTCGAAGCCGCCCATGCGGCCGGCCAGCGAGGAGATGCTGATGATGCGCGGCGCCTTGCTTTCCTTCAGATAGGGCAGCGCCTGCTGCGAGACAAAGAATACGCTCTTCAGGTTGACGGCCATGACCGTGTCCCATTCGCGCTCGGTGACATCGGGGATTGGCGTCGAGTGAAGGATGCCGGCGTTGTTGACCACGACATCGATGCCGCCGAAGGTTTCTGCGACCGACTTGACCATGGCCGTGATGCTGGCTACATCCGAGACATCGCAGGCGAAACTGGCCGCCTCACCGCCCGCCTGACGCAGCGCGGCAGCGGCTGCTTCGGCTTTATCGGCATGGATGTCGACCACTGCGACACGATAGCCGTCCGCTGCCAGTCTGGCGGCGATGGCCTGACCGATCCCCTGGGCGGCGCCAGTGACAATGGCAACTCGGTTTTCGCTTGACATCATGTGTATCCTCCCGTGTTTATCGTTATACAATGCCATTATGAGAACATTGCAGCCTGAAAACAAGATGTCCGGAACACGGTTTTCCATTTGCGGCGATATATTTTATGTATTACATATATTCCACCATTTCATTCTGTTGATTTTGTATATTTTGAAAATGCGTCTGGCTCCGCTCGTTGACATTTTCCAGTTTCCGCATTAGAGTCATTTTATCGATAAAGTCGCAGCTGAGCCGGTCCAAGCCCAAATCCACTTTCAAAAAGGCGGCAGCAAGCATGGTCGCCGGCCCGGCCCTCTGTCATCATGGTGGCTTCAAAATTGTCTGCCGGCAGGCGTGCCGGCATCTGACCCATCTTCCTCTGTCACGAAACCATGTCCTGGTCGCACGAAAACCACAATTTGGAAAGGAAGAAACACATGAAGAAGACCATTGCCCTGCTCCTCGCACTTGCCATGCTCTTCGCGCTTGCTGCCTGCGGCACGCCGGCAGCGAGCACCACCGCCGCCACCACGAAGGCGGCCGGCACCTCCGCTGCCGCAACGACTGCCGCCAGCGGCGCCAAGATCAAGATCGGCCATTATGGCCCACTCACCGGCTCCAACTCCACGACCGGCAACGCCGGCCTCGACGCCTTCAAGCTCGCCATCAAGCTGAAGAACGCCGCCGGCGGTCTCAATGGCCAGCAGATCGAAGGCATCTCCTATGATGACGCCGGCACGACCGAAGGTGCCGTCAAGGCCGTCACCCGCCTGATCGATACCGACAAGGTTAACCTGCTCCTCGGCTCGCAGCTGTCCGGCAACCTCCAGGCCACCGGCGCCCAGGTCGAAGCGGCCAAGATCCCCGAAGTCGGCACCGGCGTCAGCCCGGTCTGGCTGAAGAACGGCTGGAAGTTCCTCTTCCGCGCCCTGTCCGACAACACCGGCGGCATCAAGCCGATCGTCGACGCGATGGTCCAGCTCGGCACCACCAAGCTCGCCACCCTCGTCTACCAGGATGAAGGCTCCATCTCTTCCGCCAAGCAGATCGTTGCCGAAGTCAAGTCCCGCGGCAACATCACGATCACGACCGAAGAAGTCAGCCAGCCCAACGACACCGACTGGACCGGCCAGCTCTCCAAGATCGTCAACACCAAGCCCAACGGCGTCATGCTCTTCGTCCAGGGCGAACAGGCCAGCCAGATGATCAAGCAGCTGCGCAACCTCGGCTACAAGGGCTATGTCTACGGCCCTGAGACGATGTCCCTGCCCAAGATCCGCGAAGTCGGCGGCGCCACCGCCAACGGCATCGTCTTCTTTGCCCCGCACGTCATCCCCGACAAGGCTGAAGAAGCCAACTCCGACCTCGAGAAGGCCTTCCTCGAAGCCTACATCAAGGAATACGG
>CAYOHO010000385.1:0-2670 GCA_964403755.1 uncultured Oscillospiraceae bacterium | reverse complement strand
AATCCATGATCACGATCAGCAACGCGTCGGAGCCGTACGCCTGGGAATAGGCGCGGGCTTTGGCGGGCAGCAGGTCGAGGAGACCGGCGGCAAAGCGTTCCGGCGGCTGGAAGGGGTTGGGCGGCAGGCTGCCCTTGCCGCGGTGCGGCCGGACGGCGAACGTGTGCGCCACCGGACGGCCAGCCAGCATGCGGGGCAGGAGCGTCTGCATGACAGCAGCACCGGAGCGGTCTTCGATCAGGACTTCAAGATGCATGTCTTCCTCCCTGCTGTCTAGTCCGATTCACCCGACCGGCGGGCATCGTCCCAGGAACGGTCGAGATGGCCGCCGTACCAGAGGGCACCCAGTCCGACGCCCTGTTCATGCATGGCGCGCACAACCGGATCGCGGGCCAGGCAGCGGGTATGGGTATACGGGTCGGCGGCTGCGGAGCAGGCGGCTGCCGCAGCGGAACCCGCTTCAGAAGCCGCAGGTCCCGGGCTGGTCGCAGCGGGCCGGCGCTCGAATACCCAGACCTCCTCGGGCCGCATCGACTCGAGGATATAGGGGCTATGGGTCGTGAACAGGATCTGGCAGGCCGGGTTGCGAATGGTGAAATCGCGCAGCGCGAAGGCCAGCGAATCGACATTTTCATGGTAGAGTCCGCCGTCCGGTTCTTCCAGGCAGATCAGCGGGCGCGGATCCGGGTCCTCGAGCAGGAGCAGGATCGTGAACAGCTTGCGGGTGCCTGAGCTAACGCCGTTGCTGAACGCCTGATCGATACGCTTCTCGGTCGGCATCCGCTCGGAGATTCGGTTCATCGCCTGGCCATATTGCTCCGGGTGCTCGATCTGCAGGAATTCCAGGACGTTGCGCACGTTGTCGCCGGTAACGCTGACATGACGGTGTCCGCCCTGTCGTACCGGCTCCGGCCGCCGGGACGGATCCGCCGGCTGTGAGAGGCGATCGAAGAACCAGCGGCTCACCTGGTCATGGATCCGGTTGAGTTCCGGACAGCTGAGCAGCAGGCCATAGGCGGCAAGCGCCGGCGCCTTGGTTTCGGACAGGGCAGTCTCATGCAGCACGCCGGCTTCACGGATCTTGCCCCGCCCCTGCTCCAGGTCGAGCAGCGTTTCGACGGTCAGGCCATCGGTGCCGAATCGGGCCTGGCAGACGGATTCTCGAGCGACAAACGGGCGGCCATGCCGGTCGCTGGACAGGCAGAGCTCGTAGCTGAGGAACTCCCCGTCTGCCTCGCCGCTGAACAGCAGGCTGAAGCAGATATCCGAGCAGTCGCCGCGCGTCTTCATGCTGGTGAAGCCGCTCCGGCCGCACTGCTCGCAGGCAAAGGCCACATCGTGGCGCAGGCGCACGCTGATGAAGGAAAGAGCCGCGAACAGAGCGCTTTTGCCGGTGCTGTTGCGGCCGATGAGGGCGCAGAGGGGGCCGAGCGGCAGGCGGTCCTCCCGCAGCGGGCTTGCGGCCGGATCATCCAGGATGGCCGCCTGGCTGGCTGTGAGGCCGGCCAGGTCAGAGAAGGACATGCCGAAGGATGTGTCGTGCAGGACACCGAAATTGTGGCAATGAATGCCTAGAAGCATGGTATTCTCCTCCTGACGATCACGGTACCTTCCTGTTCAGGGAACCCGCTGCCCCGGATGGCGCGATCACCGCCCTGATGCAGCCGATGCCGGAAGATGCACTCGGACACATCCATGAGGAGGCCTGCGGCGGCGGCGTCCTGAACCGATTATACCACAGCGCCATCTAGCGTTATAATGGAGCAGGACCGGCAGGCGGGCCGCGCCCGTGTCGCAGCCGCCATTGGGTCAGAATCGTGGAATGCAGGTGGAACATGAACAATCAGGATTTATCCACAAGAACGGCAGACAGCAATCCGGCCAAGGCCGACAGCAGTCCGGAGAAGGCCGAACTGGCCTTCGTGGCGGGCGATCGCGGCGCAGGCCTGGTCATCGTCGGGCTTGGCGCGGCCAGCCAGGCTTTCACGCACGGCGGTCAGGAAATCCGCGTGCGGCTCGAGACCGAAACCCTGAAGCCGGGCATCGTCGAGCAGACCCTGTCCATCGATCCGGAACAGCCGATCCGTTTCCGCATTGAGTGGCTGATCCCGGAAGCGGCGCGGAATGCTGCCATGACCCTGAATGGCGGGCTGCTGATCAGCGCCTTCGCACCGGACTGGCCGGCCGACGGACCAAAGCTGCCATCGCCGGCCTGCGGTCACCAGACCCCGGTTTCGACGCTCCATCCCGGACGCTTCCAGGCGATCGACTTCATCTGGCAGGCTGGCGACATCCTGAAGCTCTTCCTCGTCCTCTAGCAGCATTTCCTCATCCGCTGGCAACATGTTTCAGCAGCGGAGTCAGGTGCCTGACGGCATCGGTTCCGCAGATGACGGCGTAAAAAAGGCAAGCCTCGCATGCGGCCTGCCTTTCATTTGCTGTCTGCTTCCAGTCTGCCGCTCGCGCGGCGCCGTTCCGCGGCGGCCTATTGGCTGGCGGCAGCCGAGGCTGCCGTCGTGGCCTTGGTGGTTGCCTTCGTGGTTGCCTTCGTAGTTGCCTTGGTCGTGGTCGCAGCCGGCTTGGTCGTGGTCGGGGCCGTTGTGGCCGGTGCGGCCGTTGCCGATGGCGAAGGTGCGGCAGCCGTGGACGTGGTCGCCCGGGTCGTGGTGG
>CAYOHO010000384.1:0-2674 GCA_964403755.1 uncultured Oscillospiraceae bacterium | reverse complement strand
TGCAGGTACCCGAGCATGCCATTCATCGGCGTGCGGATCTCATGGCTCATGTTGGCCAGGAAGCGGCCCTTGGCCCGGCTGCCCGATTCGGCCTGCTCCTTGGCCAGAAGCAGCTGCTCCTCCTTGTCCTTCCGGCTGCGGAAGCTGGCGAGGATCTTCGCAAAGAGGCTGAGCAGCGAGAGCTTCGATGCATCAAGTGCCTTTGCCTCGCGGATAAACTCGAAACCGACAAATCCGAGGCAGGTGTTGTCCAGCATGATCGGCAGGGAAATCACGCTCTGGACCAGGCGAACCTGGAAGCGCTCGCGCTGGATATCCTCGGGCGGCAGGGCCGCTACGTCGGGGATCTGGATGATTTCGCCTGCCCGGTGGCGTTCAATCCAGTCGCCCAGGACAGCAAGCGGGATTGCGGCCCCGGCGGCGCTGCGCGCTTCTGTACCGGCACGGGTCCAGAGGCTGGTGCAGAGGGCGGCGGACTGGGCATAGTCGAATACGTAGGCCCGGTCCGCGTTGACGAAGCAGGCGATCTCCTGCAGGGACTGGCTGATGGTTGCATCCGCCGAAACCAGCGGTTCGCAGATATAGCGGTTGGCGATGTCCGTCAGGATATGCTGGAATTCGGTCTGCTCGCGCAGGGCATGCTCGATGCGCTTGACCGGGGTTATATCGGTCATGACCGTCAGCAGGAAGCGTTCCCCCTGGGTCTCGATCAGTTCTCCGGAAAAGAGGCCGTCGAGGATTTCGCCTGACTTCTTGCGGACCTGGAGCTCACGGTCACGCACCCGGCCGGTCTGCATCATCTCGTCAGCGATGGAGCGCTGCAAGTCAGGATTGACAAACAGGTTCAGCTCATCAGCCCGGCGGCCGACAACCTCTTCCCGCGAATAGCCCAGGGTCTGGAGGAAGGCATGGTTGACATCGCGGAACACGCGATCGTTCAAGGTGCTCATGGCCATGAGAGCCGGATTGAGATCAAAGACCTTATTGAACTTCTGCAGCAGCTCCTGCTCCTTGCTGAGGTCCTTGACCAGCGAGAACAGGCTGGTCTCGCCGTTCCAGCGGCCGAACCAGACCCGCGTCTCCGCCGGGATCAGGGAGCCATCCTTGCGCATGATCGGCAGCGGGCAGCTGTCGCGCCGGCCGGCAAACATGTCATTCAGGATGGCAATGGCCTCGTCGCGCTTGTCGGGCGGATTGAGGTCCAGGACATGAGCCGTGGCCAGGTCGGCCAGCGTATAGCCAAGCTTGCGGGTCACCGCCCCGTTGATATAGAGCAGCCGGCCCTCCTGGCTGGCGACGACGATCATGTCATCGATCGTCTCGAAGAAGGTCTCGAAGTTCCCGGCGCTGATGCGCATGCGCTCCTCGGCGTCATGCAGGCTGGTGATGTCGTGCCAGATCACTAGGAGTCCGACCGGCCGGCCTTCCGGGTCAGTCAGGCGGCTTTTCTGCATCCGGAGCAGCGCCCGGCGGCCATCGGCAAAGGTCCACCAGCGGGTCAGCTGCTGTGGCCGGCCGCCTTCCAGAACGACGCGGTCGCTGTTCTCGCCGTCCGCGGCCTGCTTCGGGCTGAACAGATCGGCATTGGACCGGCCGATGATTTCGGCAGCCGGACGGCCGACCAGCGTGGCAAAGGCAGGGCTGCAGTCAACGAAGCGACCTTCCGTGTCCTTGATGAACATAATATCCTGTGTCGCCTGCAGGATGCTGCCTACGGCCCAGTTCTGGAATGCGGCCAATCCGCTCATGGATACCTCGTCTTTATGCCGGCTGTGGCCTCCGGCGCGATGTGCCGATGTCTGTCGGGGTCAGTTCATCCGTGGATGCCCTTGTCGGTTCCAGCTGCCGGATGCCGGATGAATGTGCCCTGCTCCAGTTCCCTGAAGGCTTCATTCAGTTCCTCACGCGTGTTCATGACAATTGGGCCGCCCCAGGCGATCGGTTCACCAAGCGGTTTGCCGCTCAGCAGCAGGAAACGGGTTCCGTTGCCGCCGGCGCGGACACGGAAGCTGCTGCCGGCGCTGAACAGGACGGCCTGGCGGGCATCGATCGGCTCGCTGCCCTCGGGTCCGAACACTCCGGATCCCTGCATGATGTACACGAAGAGTGTCTCCTCCGGATCGCTCCCGCAGGTCCACTCGTGGTCCGGACTGACCGTGACGTCCAGGTAGGTCGCCTTGACGTAGCGGCCTTCGAAGGCGCCCGGTGTGCCCCGGTACGTGCCGGCCACGATGCGCACCTGCACGCCGTCGAAATTCAAGACGGGAATGTCGGCCTGGCGGATGTCGCCGTAATGCGGGTCGGCCATCTTGTCCTTTGCGGGAAGGTTGATCCAGAGCTGGGCGCCGAGCATGCGCGGTGACGCCTTGGGCATCTCCTGGTGGATGATTCCGGATCCGGCCGTCATCCACTGGCAGTCGCCGTCGCGGATGCTGCCCTGGTTGCCGAGGCTGTCGCCATGCTCGATGTCGCCTGAAACCAGGTAGGTGACCGTCTCGATGCCGCGGTGCGGATGCCAGGGGAAGCCCCGCGTGTAGTCGTCCGGATTTGTGGAGTCGAAAGCATCGAGCATCAGGAAAGGGTCGAAGTCCCGGGTATCGTGGTAGCCAAGGACGCGGACCAGGTGGACACCGGCGCCGTCCACCGTCGCCTTGCCGCTGACTATCTTCCGGAC
>CAYOHO010000383.1:0-2675 GCA_964403755.1 uncultured Oscillospiraceae bacterium | reverse complement strand
GGCTTCCTTTGCGGAAGCGATCGCCCGGGCGCCGTTTTCATTCCTGCTCTGGCATCGGTTCAGTTTCTGGCACCGGTTCGGTTTCTGGTTCCGGTTCAGTTTCGGGGTCCGGTTGAGTTCCGGCGCGAACGGCTGGCTGCCTGCCGGTGCCGGTGCGTTGCCCGGAATAGGAGCCAGACGAGCGTGAGCCCGCCGGCCAGGCCGAGCAGCAGGCCCAGCAGGACGCTGATGGTCAGGAAAGCAGCCGGCGAAATATCGAGCGACTGGCGCAGCCCTTCGAAGAGCCCGAAGTCACCGATGGCCCCGCCGCCCGGCTGGGAAGATCCGGTCTGCGTGACCGAGGTTGCCGGACCGCTGGACGGGTTCGTGCTGTTGGCGACCATGCCCGTGGCCGTGCTGCTGCTGCCGCTGCCGCTGGTGCCGGCAGCGGCTGTGCCGGTGGCGGTGCCTGTTGCGGTACTGCTGGCGGTTCCGCTGCTGGTTCCACTGCTGCCGGCGGCTGCCGATGTGGCGCTGCCGGTCAGGGTGGTGGCGGCGGGCGTCCCGCCCTGGCGGGCGCGCCTGGCGCCTTCCTCCAGCAGCGTACGCATGGAGACGAACTTGTTGGAGTCAGCGGTGCTCAGCGGCGCCTTCATCAGCACCGCGACCAGCTCGACGCCGCTCGTGGTGGTGGCAGCGGCGATCAGGTTGTCACCGGCCTGGTTGGTGGAACCGGTCTTGACGCCGGTGACCGCCCGGATTTCGGACGAGGCCAGATAGGTTTCGTCGAAGGCCATCATCCGGTTGGTGTTGTAGTAGATGGCCCAACCGTTGAGCGGGTGCAGGTTGGTCGCCGGCATCGAGGCGCTCTCGAGCGCCACCAGGCTGCGGAAGTCCGGGTTCTTCATGGCACCGGCCGTGATCAGGGCCAGGTCGCGCGCCGTGGTGACATGCAGGTCGCTGTGGATGCCGGACGGGTTCACAAAGTTGCTGTGCTGGGCGCCCAGCTGGCGGGCGCGCTCGTTCATCACGGCCGCAAACGCCTCTCCCGAGCCGCTGATGGCCTCGCCGACGGCATTGGCGGCATCGTTGCCCGACGCCAGCATCATGCCGGCCAATAAGTCGCGCACGTAGACCCGCTCGCCGGCCTTGTACCCGACCCGCGAGGCGTTTGCAGTCAGGTTGACCGCCTGCGCCGACAGCGTCAGCACCTGGTTCGGGGCGAGCCGTTCCAAGGCGAGCAGGGCGGTGAGCACCTTGGTGGTGCTGGCCGGGTACATTGCCTTGTCCGGCTCCTTGGACAGCAGCACCTGGCCGGTGGTGCGGTTCATGACAATGTAGGCGCCGCAGTCGATCTCGGCCAGTGTTGGCCAGCGCCCGGCAGCATTGGCAGCGGATGGCGTCGTCGGCCAGATGAAGCCGGAGGCCTGCACGGATTCGACCGGCAGCAGGACCAGCAGGACGACAAGGACGGCAAGCAGGGCCGGCTGAAAGACTTTTCCGAAAGGCGAATGGAACGCATTCCGGCCAGCCGGATGGCAGGCCGGCGACGGGCAGCCGGCGCGGCGGGGCGGGCGCAGCCGGTCACAGACCGGCCGCGCAGATAGGCAGTCATTTAAGGACATGGCGATTCCTGGCTTTCCGATCCGGGGCGCCCGTCAGGGAGCCGGCGGATACTCCGTGCACAGGAGCCGCTCCGGGGCCTCGTCTTCCTCGATCTGCGGGAAGCGGCCGACTGGTTCATAGAAGCGGTTGTCCGTGCTGTCATCGTTACACTGCGACACTTCGCCAATCAGGACCGGCCCGAAGCCGTCCTCGACGAAGATATTGTGGTAGGTGCCGGGCTTCAGGGTGACGCTTTCACCGGGCAGCAGCCGGATGACCGTACCGGCCGGCACGAGGTAGGTGCGGCCGTCCGAGTTGACAGCCACCTCACTGTCGGCAAAGCTGCCGTCCGGCGCCGCGTTGTAGAGCTGCAGCATCAGGTTGCCGCCGCCGCGGTTGATGATGTCCTCCATCTTGAACCAGTGGAAATGCATCGGCGACAGCTGGCCCTCGCGGAGCGCGAGGAGCTTCTCGGCATAGGGCTTGTCGTAGCGCGGATTGTTCTGGCTGCCGTTGCGGATCGTGACCAGAGCCAGGCCCGTGCGGCTGAAGTCGCCCTGACCGTAATCCGTGATGTCCCAGCCAAGTCCGTTGTCGCGGATCTCGTCGTACTCGTGGCCCTTGCCGGCCCAGTCGGCGGGCGTCCATTTCGTGAAGGGCGGCAGCTGGAAGCCGTGTTCGGCCGCCAGGGCAGCCATCTCGCGGATAACCGCGTTGATTTCCGATCGTTTCATGATGTACCTCCAGGAACTGGGTCCGTGTCTGGCCGGATCGGCCAGCGGCGCGATAGGATGCCTGTTCTCCTGTCCATGTTAACAGAGCCGCAGACCAACTTCCAGACGGCTGCCGGGCTGCTGATGAACGCCGGAACTGTCTGGCTTCACGCGATCCAACGGATGAACGCCGGGACTGGCCGGCGTCAGCCGGGCTGGCTGATGAACACCGGAAACTGGCTGGTTTCAGCCGGGCTGGCTGATGAACACCGGAAACTGGCTGGTTTCAGCCGAGCCGGCGCGCGATTTCCTGCATGCGGCCAAGGGCATGGGCGAAGAAGCGCTCGTAGGCGGCACAGTAGACATTGAGGCTGCCAG
>CAYOHO010000382.1:0-2684 GCA_964403755.1 uncultured Oscillospiraceae bacterium | reverse complement strand
CCCCGGCACCACGAAGCGGGCCTTTGGCTCCGGTGCCGCGGCCAGGATCCGGTCGAGCATGGTGAGGGGCACGAAGCGGTCGGCCTCGCCGTGGATGCAGAGGATCGGTATCCGGCAGAATGCCAGCTGCTGGATCGGGGAAGCCGAGTAAAAGGAAAATCCAGCCATCCGCCGGCAGAACCAGTCGGCCGCGGGCATGATCGGGAAGGCCGGCAGGCCGTGGTTCCGGCGCAGATGGTGGGCCATGATCTCGCTGGCCGACGTGTAGCCGCAATCCTCGACCAGGCAGCGCACCGCCGGCGGCAGCGGTTCGCCGGCCGCCAGCATGACAGTGGCCGCCCCCATCGAGACACCATGCAGGATGATGCGGGCCGAGGGATCGTCGGCGAGGATGCGCCCGACCCAGCGGACGGCATCAAGCCGGTCCAGCCAGCCCATCGTGATGAAGCGGCCGTCGCTGCGACCATGGCCGCGGCAGTCCGGCACGACGGCATGGAAGCCGCGGCTGACATAGGCACGGGCATAGGGCATCATGGCCTTGGCACTCGAGCCGTAGCCGTGGATCAGGAGGACATGGTCATGGCTCGCTGCAGCCGGCCGGAACGCGCTCGCACGCAGCACCAGCCGATCGCCGGAGCCGGCCCCGGGCACATCCCCGGTTTCGATGGACCAGTCCTCGGGCGATGCGTTCTCCAGCAGCCAGGCCTTGTCCTCGGCATAGCGCGTCAGCAGCGAATCGTGGCTGTCGAAATCATGCAGGGTCGTCAGGTCGACGCCGCCGCTTTCGGCGTTCTCGGGCCGCATCAGGGTCTGGCTGAACATCCGCCCCGCGATCGAGAAGGTGACGCCGACCAGCAGCAGCAGAACGCCCGCCAGCCCGATGGCCGCCCAGATCCAGATAAAGCCAAGCGCCAGATCGGTCATGGCAGCTGCTCCAGCGTGCCGCTCTCGAAGTCGAAGTGGTAGCGGCCATCCCGGTCCTTGCGGCGGAAGGTATGCGCTCCGAAATAGTCGCGCTGCGCCTGGATCAGGCTGGTCGGCAAGTTGAGGTCGCTGAGCGCGCGCAGCTCGGAGGCCGCCGCCGTCAGGACCGGCGCCGGCAGCCCGGCATCGATCGCGGCGCGTGCCGTCTCGACCAGGCCTTCAACGCAGGCGTCAGCCAGCGCCACGATCTCGGCATCAGCCAGCAGGTGCGGCAGGTCCGGGTCAGCCGCATAGGCATTGGCGATCGGTTCCAAAAGACCGGAACGGATGATGCAGCCGCCGCGGAAGATCCGGGCAACCGCCGCCAGATCGAGGTCCCACCCGTGCTGCCGGGCAGCCGCCTTCATCAGGCTAAAGCCTTCGGCATACGTCAGGATGCGGCCCAGCAGCAGGGCCCGGGCCAGCGGCTCGACCGCGGAAGGATCGGCTGCAGTCGCGGATTCGGCGATCCCGGCGGCGTCGCCCGCTTGAGAATCGGTCGCCCCGGCGGCGTCGCCCGCTTGAGAACCGGTCGCCCCGGTGGCGTCGCCTGCTTGAGAACCGGTCGCCCCGGCGGCATCGCCCGCCGGAGCGCGTTCCTTCAGGCGCAGGGATTCCTTGATGATCCGGCGCAGTTCGCGGTCGGCCGAGCGGGAGCGCGCGAAGACAGCCGACGCCAGCAGCGTAGCTGGCATGCCGAGCCGAAGCGCCGCCTGGACTGCCCAGTTGCCGGTCCCGTTCTGTGCTGCCTGGTCGTTGATGACAGCCACCAGCGGCTCGCCGGTCAGCGGGTCAAGCGTGCCGAGAATCTCGGCGCTGATGGTCATCAGGTAGCTTTCGGATACGCCCGTGTTGAGGCCGGCGAACAGGCGCCCGATGTCCGCCGGCGCAAGTCCGCGTCCGCGGCTGGCGAGGTCATAGACTTCGGAGATCAGCTGCATGTCGGCGTACTCGATGCCGTTGTGAACCGTCTTGACGAAATGACCGGAACCATCGGCCCCGGTATAGGTGCAGCAAGGCTCGCCCTTGACCTGGGCAGTGATCGCGGTCAGGACCGGTGCCATCAGGTCATAGGCGCTTCGGTCGCCGCCCGCCATCAGGGAGGGGCCGCTGCGCGCACCGGAGGCGCCGCCCGAGACACCGATGCCCAGGAAGCGGATGCCCCAGGTCGCCAGTTCGCGGGAGCGGCGGATCGTGTCCTGGAAATAGCTGTTGCCGCCGTCCATCAGGATGTCGCCCGGCTCGAGGTAGGGCAGGAAGCGGGCGATCGTCTCGTCAACGGCCGGTCCAGCCTTGATCATCAGGAAGATGCGGCGCGGCTTCTCAAGCTGCGCGCAAAGCGCCTTCTCCGAGGCCGCGGTCTGCAGCAGCGGATGGTCCATCGCCGCAAACGGCTCGATATTGACCGGAAGAAAATCGGTGACACACAGCCGGACACCATGGTCAAGCAGGTTCAGACAGAGGTTGCGTCCCATCACGCCCAGCCCGTAAAAGCCCATTTGCGATTCCATCGTGCTGCCTCCCGCGATCGGCATTCAAAAACGGGGCGCCCGATTCGCCAAAGTGGATCCGGACGCCATTTGCTTCATTATATCGCACGATGTGGCGGAACGAAATGCAGCCGCCGGGCGTGACGGAAACGGCCGCCGTCCACGTTGGGGAGGCGGCCGTCCGTCAGTCATGGTTACCGGATGTTAGGGATTTTCCGGATTTACATTCTG
>CAYOHO010000381.1:0-2687 GCA_964403755.1 uncultured Oscillospiraceae bacterium | reverse complement strand
ATCCGAAAGAGGTGGGGATATTCCCGAAGTAACGCATCCAGGACCGCCTCATTTGCTGTCGCTGTCAGCCCGCCGTGCCGGACTCAGGCTGGATGCCCTAACCTCGGCCCGGGGCCGCGGATTGCCTGGCCTGATGCCGTCAGAAGGCCTTGACTTCCTGCTTGCCGGTGACCTTGCTCTTCGCGTCGATGTTGAATGTGTCCTTGATTTCCTGTGTCTTGAAGTAGATGTTGCCATCGATGGTGGCATCGATCAGCTTGAAGTTCTTGCCGGCTATGTAGAGATCACCCTTGAACGTACCATACTCGATGCTGCCGTTGAGGCTGTTGAAGGTCAGCTTGGGCGCGGTCAGGGTGAAGCGGCTGGTCACGTTGCGGTTGGCGTCCTGAGTATAGAGGCCGATCTTGCGCTGATACAGCTCATTGCCGGCGGTGTCCTTCTTGCCGTTCTTGAAGTCGCCGTCAACGACCAGATCCTCAGTGAAGGTCAGGTCCTTCAGCGTGGCGATGATCCAGGTGCCATTCTTTGAAATGGCCTTCTTGAACGCTTCATTGGTGTTGACGACCGATGCGGATGCGACCAGGTCGGTCGAGGAAGCCGCAGTGGTCGCCTTGGTCGTGGCCGTTGTCGAGCCGCCGCTGCAGGCAGCCAGCATGGCAACGGTAACGATGATGGCCAGGATCGTGAGCGTAGCTCGTGATTTCTTCATGATAGGATCCTCCTTGCAAGGTTCTTCAGCCTTCGTTACCCTCAAATCGTATCAGACAAGATGGCATGCTGCGGGTTCGCAGGTTACGCCTGCCGGCCACTTCGCCAGATTGTGAATCATTGCCCTGTTCGCTATAATTGCTTCAGGATGACGCCGCTTCCCGGGGCGGCCCGCGAGGTACACCATGAGCGCTGTCACCAGTGTCCTGCTCGCCCTGATTGGCTTCACGCTCCAGTCCACCGGACTCGTCCTCACCAAGGCCGGCTCGCCCTGGCTGAAATGGGAAGGCGAACGGGACGCCCGCTACCGCCGCAGCCTGTTCCTCTGGCTCTTTGGCTTCCTGCTCTACAATTCCGCCTTCATCTTCACCGGCCTCGCCTCGCGCACCCTGGCGCCCCATGTTGTCTCCGCCATATCCGGCTGGGGCATTCCGGTCATGGTCATCTGTTCCCATCTCCTGCTCCGGGAGGCGCTCTACCGCTCCGACATCCTCTGCGCCGGCGGCATCGTGGCCGGCATCGCCCTGCTCAGCCTGCTCGAGCGGCCGGAGGCCGCGCCTGTCGCCGACCTGCGCGCCTTCTACATCCTCCTTCTGGCGCCCCTGCCGCTGCTCATCCCGGCCCTGTCCGCCCGGCTGCCCGGACGTGTCCGCACGGCCCTCCTGGCGGTATTCGCCGGTGCGCTGAGCGGCTTCACCCTGGTGATCATGAACGTCATGGTGAAGGCCTACGGTGCCGACTTCACCGCCTACCTGCGCTCGCCCTATCCGTACCTGTTCGTTGCAGTCGGCACCGCCGCCTTCGTCGCCCTGCAGATGGCCCTGCGCCTGGGCGACCTCATCGTGGTCGGACCGCTCCAGAACGCCCTGCTCATCATCTATCCGGCCATCTGTTCCTGGCTGGTGTTCGGTGTCCGGCTCGGCGCCGCCCAGATCGCCATCATCGCCGCCATCCTGGCCTGCTGCCTGGCCATCCTGCGCCGGCACTGAGCCGCCGGACCGGCTCCGGCCGGCATCGCCCGGCGGATTCGCCGCCGTTGCCTGTACGCCGGGAAGCGATCGCCCGAATCCCGCCAGCCAGATACCGGATCCCCGTCAGCCAGATCAAGGAGGAACTGCGCATGATCAGCAGCCTTTCCGACCGCATCACCCTCGCCGGCGGCGTCACCATGCCCGTCCTGGGCGCCGGCGCCTTCAAGCTCGAAGATGAAGGGGCCGCGGCGATTGTCCGCGCCTATCTCGAGACCGGCTACCGCCTGATCGACACGGCCGTCATGTACGGCAACGAGGCTGGCGTCGGCCGCGGCATCCGCGAATCCGGCCTGCCGCGCGAAGACGTGTTTGTCACGACCAAGCTGTGGACCCATGACCCCGATCCCGCCATGGTCGAGACTGCTTTTACCGAAAGCCTGGCGCGCCTGCAGATGGATTATGTCGATCTCTACCTGATCCACTGGCCGAAGCCGGCGCTCGACCGCTATGTCGGCATCTGGAAGGCCTTCGAGCGGATCTGGCGCTCCGGCCGCGCCCGCGCCATCGGGGTCAGCAACTTCCAGCCGGCGCACCTCGACCGCCTCGCCCGCGAATGCGAGGTGGTCCCGATGGTCAACCAGATCGAGGTCCATCCCTACCTTTCCCAGAAAGCGCTCTGCGCCGACCTCAAGTCGCGCGGGATCGCCATCCAGGCCTGGGCGCCACTCGCCCGCGGCCGTGCCGCCGAGGATCCGGTCCTGCAGGCCATCGCGCGCAAGCATGGCTGCACGGTCGCCCAGGTGATCCTGCGCTGGCACCTGCAGAACGGGCTGGCGCCGATCCCCAAGAGCGCCGACCGCGGACGCATGGTCGAGAACACGCAGGTCTTCGGCTTTGCGCTCGACAGCGGCGATCTGGCGCAGATCGACGCCCTTGACCGGGGGATGCGCACCGGGTCCGACCCGGACAACATGAACAGCAACTGACATCAGGATAAGAACCAGACGC
>CAYOHO010000380.1:0-2695 GCA_964403755.1 uncultured Oscillospiraceae bacterium | reverse complement strand
AGCACCTGGAACGGATCCACTTTCAGAATCTTCTTTTCAAGATATATCGGGAGGAAAGAAGCAATATCGTCACGGGAATAACCAAAGGTCATCTGCGTAAGGTCATTTGTTCCGAAAGAGAAGAATTCAGCTGATTTGGCAATTCTGTCGGCAGTTAAAGCTGCACGCGGAATTTCAATCATAGTACCAACCTTGTAAGCAATGCTGTCGCCCACTTCTTCAAATAATTTAGCTGCAGTGGCACGAATTACTTTTTCCTGTTCGATGAATTCGTATACAATACCAGTAAGCGGTACCATAATTTCAGGAATAGCGGTGATTCCTTTTTTCTTCAACGCTAAAGCAGCACCTAAAATAGCACGGGTCTGCATTTCTGTGATTTCAGGATATGTATTTCCCAAACGGCAACCACGATGACCTAACATCGGATTTTGTTCGTGTAAAGCATCTACACGTTGTTGAATTGTTTTCAAAGGTACACCCATGGTATCAGCCATGTCCTGTTGTCCTTTTACATCATGAGGTACAAACTCATGCAACGGTGGATCAAGAAGACGTACAGTAACGGGACAATCTTTCATTGCTTCAAAAATACCTTCAAAGTCGGCCTGTTGATATGGTAAAATTTTAGCGAGTGCCTTGCGACGACCTTCAGCATCTTCTGCCAGAATCATTTCGCGCATAGCTTTGATTTTTTCACCTTCGAAGAACATATGTTCTGTACGGCAAAGGCCAATACCTGTAGCGCCGAATTTACGGGCAACCAATGCATCATGTGGGGTGTCAGCATTTGTGCGAACACTCATTTTAGTGTATTTGTCCGATAATTTCATAATTTCAGCAAAATCATTGTCTAATTCTGCTTCCATCGTAGCAACTTTTCCAAGGAAGATATCACCGGTTGATCCGTTCAGAGAAATGAAATCTCCTTCTTTAAGTACCAATCCGTCAACTTCCATTGTTTTTGATGCATAATCAATCTTTAAGGTACCTGCTCCTGAAACACAACATTTACCCATACCACGTGCTACAACAGCAGCGTGTGAAGTCATACCTCCACGTGCGGTAAGAATACCCTGAGCAGCAGCCATACCTGCTAAGTCTTCAGGAGATGTTTCCACGCGAACCATAATTACACTCTCACCACGGGCTGCCCATTCGGCAGCGTCATCAGCGTTGAAAACAATTTTTCCGGAAGCAGCTCCTGGTGAAGCAGCCAGACCTTTTGCAATCAGTTTTGCTTCTTTTAACGCTTTTTTATCGAATATCGGGTGAAGCAATTCATCCAAACGTAAAGGATCAACTCGTAAAATGGCTGTTTTTTCATCAATCATTCCCTGATGATACATGTCCATGGCAATCTTTACCATGGCAGCACCGGTACGTTTCCCGTTACGGGTTTGTAAGAACCAGAGTTTACCTTCCTGTACGGTGAATTCCATATCCTGCATATCTTTGTAGTGATTTTCAAGCTTCGTCTGAATTGCATCGAGTTCTTTGTAGATTTCAGGCATTGCTTCTTCCATTGAAGGATATTTTGCCAAACGTTCAGCTTCAGGTACACCAGCAAGAACAGCCCAGCGTTGTGAACCTTCTTTCGTAATTTGCTGTGGAGTACGGATACCTGCAACTACATCTTCACCCTGAGCATTAATCAGATATTCTCCGATGAAGATGTCTTCACCTGTAGCAGCATCGCGACTGAAACATACGCCTGTAGCAGAGGTCTGTCCCATATTTCCGAATACCATTGCCTGTACGTTAACAGCCGTTCCCCATTCTGCAGGAATGGCTTCCATCTTACGATAAAGGATAGCACGATCATTCATCCATGAGTCAAATACAGAGCAGATAGCGCCCCATAGTTGTTCGTAGGCTGATTCCGGGAAGTCGTGACCGGTTTGTTTTTTTACAGCGGCCTTGAATTTTGCTACCAGTTCTTTTAAATCTTCCACAGAGAGATCGGTATCAAGATGAACGCCTTTTTCTTCTTTCAGGTTTTCGATGATTTCTTCAAATGGATCGATATCGTTTTTGTTTTCCGGTTTCATTCCCAGAACAACGTCACCGTACATCTGCACAAAACGACGGTATGAGTCCCACGCAAAACGTGGATTGCCTGTTTTGCGTGTCAGTCCTTCAACAACGGCATCATTCAAACCGAGGTTCAGAATTGTATCCATCATACCAGGCATAGAAGCACGGGCGCCGGAACGAACAGAAACCAATAATGGATTTTCAATATCACCAAATTTTGAGTTCATCAGAACCTCAACTCCGGCAATTGCTTTTTCTACTTCAGGTTTCAGCAAGGCAACAACCTGATCTTTTCCTAATGCATAATATTCATTACAAACATCTGTAGTAATAGTGAAACCCGGAGGAACCGGAACTCCAATCAGGTTCATTTCGGCCAGATTGGCTCCCTTGCCACCAAGGAGGTTTTTCATGTCTGCTTTTCCTTCAGCCTTTCCGTTGCCAAAGGTGTAAACTCTTTTTGTGTTACTCATAATTGTTATATTAAATTTATTATTTGATGCATAATGGCCGCAAAAATACGATAATTTTTGCGCAAAAACAAACAGCTTGTGTAGTTTTTGATTGGTCAATAATAATTTTCTATAATTGACCTATCTGAATGTTTAACAACAAGCTAAGTTCTCAATTGTTCAATAACAAAATCAGAAATTTGTTT
>CAYOHO010000379.1:0-2707 GCA_964403755.1 uncultured Oscillospiraceae bacterium | reverse complement strand
CGCAGGGCTTCCGGATAGCTGCACTTCTCGATTTCCATGATGAAGCTGACGACATTGCCGCCCTTGTGGCAGCCAAAGCAGTAGAAGATCTGCTTTCCCGGCGAGACCGAGAAGGAAGGCGTGTCTTCGCGATGAAACGGGCAGAGTCCGAAGAAATTGGCGCCGCTGCGCTTTTCCAGGCGCACGTACTGCTCGACCACGGATACGATCTCGTTCCGGCCCCGGATCTCCTCGACAATCTGCTCTGGAATCATCGATTTTGCCATTTTTCCTCCGCAAATGCCCCTGAATGGAAAGTTCGTCATCGGCGGCCGGAATCCTGCCTGGGCTGGACGACTTTTTCGGAAAAATTCCGCCCGTCGCCCGCTGCCAAGGCAGCCTCAGTTGGGATGAGGGCTACTCCTTCACAACATCGAGCGTGGCTTCAAGTAAAAAATGCTGGCTGTCATGGGTCAGCCGCAGCCTGAGGCCGGACACGATCTGTTCCCCGGTGCCGGCTGGCTGGGCGGCCAGCGGCTGGTCGAGGTCAAGCGACATGGCGCCGAATGTCCGGTAGAGGGCTACCATGGTCCATTTGGCATCAAGGGCATCCAGGGTCAGGAGGATGCGGTTGCGCAGCTGGGCTGGCGTCAGCTTCTGCCAGCCGGCCTGCGGATTGGCGGCAGGGTCGTCGGACAGGGACAGGGCCGTGATGTAGCCGCTGCCGTCAAAGCTGAGCCTGAGCAGCAGGCCGGACTGCCCCAGTGGGTAGGTGCTTCCGCCGGCGCCCGGATTGGCCCGGGCGGTGTCGAGCCGTTCCGGCAGGTTCTGGGCCGCGGCGATGCGGTTGAAGGACTGGACATAGGCGGCAGCCGTCGGCCTGGGGCGGATGGGATTGAACAGCAGCCAGACGACGATCAGGATGCCGAGCAGCGTCAGGACAATGGCGATCAGCCGGGTCACGAAGCCCGGACGGAAGGGCCCGTGCGCCGGACGCTCGAAATTGATGCCGGCCGTATTGGGCTGGGGCCGCTTTCCGGATCGCGGACTCAAGGGACAGCCGTTCCTTCCGGATTCTCTTCAGCCGGCAGTTCCGTCTGTCCGGCCTGACGTGCCTTCAGCCAGAGCGCGCACTCGAGGCGCTTCTTCTGCAGCTCGCAGCCGATCTCGTAGAGACCGTCGATCGCACCGGTGGCGGCATGGGCATTGGCCGCGCAGCCGCCGCTGCAGAAATAGCGTGACCAGCAGGTCTGGCAAGCCGGCTTGGCCGGTACCATCAGGGCGCCAAAGGCGTCCGACAGGGCCTGGTCGAGCACGACCAGCTCGTCGTGGACGTTGCCCATGCGGAACTCGGGCTGGCCGACGAACTGGTGGCAGGGGTAGATATCACCTTCCGGCGTCACGGCGACGTACTCGCTGCCGACGCCGCAGCCCTTGAGCCGCTTGTAGGAGCAGGGGCCGCCTTCCGTATCGATCATGAAATGGAAGAAGCTGAACGGGCGGCCGGATTCGCGGCGCTCGGCATAGGCGCGGGCCAGCTTCTCATATTCAGCGGTGATCGCCGGCACATCCTCGGGGCGGATCTCATAGCCGCAGCCGTTGGCGGCGACTACCGGCTCGACCGAGATCTGGTCGATGCCCTGGTCGGCCAGATGGAGGACATCGGCGCCAAAGTCGAGGTTGTGGCGCGTGAAGGTGCCGCGGGCGTAGTATTCACGGCTGCCGCGAGCCGCAACGAACGCCCGGATGGGCGCCATGACGCGCTGGTAGCTGCCCTTGCCGCCGATATCGGGACGCATGCGGTCATGCACTTCCGGTCGGCCATCGACGCTGAGGACACAGTTCTTCATATGGGCATTGATGAAGGCGGTCTTTTCGGCATCGAGCTGGATCGCATTCGTCGTGATCGTCAGCCGGATGTTCTTGCCGGCCCTGGGTCCGGCCTCCTCTGCATAGTGGGTCAGGGCAACGACGACCGGCCAGTTGAGCAGCGGTTCGCCGCCAAAGAAGTCAATGTCGAGGTTGCGGCGCGGACCGGAGACGGCAATGAGCCAGTCGATGGCGCGGCGGCCGGTGGCCTCATCGAGCATGGTGCGGTGACCGGTGCCGAAGTCGCCGGTCCCGGCAAAGCAGTAACGACAGCGCAGGTTGCAGTCATGGCAGATGTGCAGGCACATCGACTTGATGAACGGCTTCTGGGGGTAGAGCTGCTGCGCGGTGACCGTCTGGGTGGGCGCAAACAGCGCCTGCTCGTCAGCCAGGGCGACGATTTCCGCCAGTGCTTCACGGACGGCGGCCTCGCCATGCCTGGCCGCAAGGCCGGCGATGACGGCGGCAGACGGCTGGCTTCCGCCAGCCTCGACCATGGCCTGAAGAACATCGTAGGACACGGCGTCGAGCACATGCAGGGCGCCGCTTTCAGAATCAAAGGCCAGGCGGTCCTGACCGAACATGAACAGATGAACCAAGGGTCTCCTCCTGATGCGGTATTGGCAATCGTTGGGCGGTAGAGAAACAAAAACAGTGAAAGGCGCCGCCTCTCACTGTTTCGGGTCAGACACGTGCTCTGCGGCTAGGCCCGGCTTCAGGACGGGCAGCGGCTCCGGCGTCCAGCGCCGCGGCCGGCCCGATGCAGCCTGGGCTGCCGGCTGGGGGCGTCCTTACTTGCGGACCTGCTCGCAGTGCTGGTTGGCAACAGTGCAGCTGGTCTTGCAGGCGGACTGGCAGG
>CAYOHO010000378.1:0-2714 GCA_964403755.1 uncultured Oscillospiraceae bacterium | reverse complement strand
ATGTCTGCCTCCCCTGCTGTTGGTCTGGCCGTTGTAATGGCTGCATCCGACGCACGGCGGCGCTATAATGTCTGTATCTGATTCTATCGCATCCCGTAACGGAGCGGGTGGAAACTTCTGTTTTTTAATGATATATTTTAAGTGCAACCATTTGTTCGGTTTTGCGAGTTCATCTACCGATCATCATCATTCATTCCGGGCGAGGTTACACGATGACACAGACAGCAAATCAATCAGGAAGACCACCAAACAGGCGCCGGGGGATGGCTGCCTTGCTGAGCCTCGCGGCGATCCTGCTGCTGGCTGGCTCAATTCTGATCGGGCCGGCAATTCAATCCCGATTCATGAGCGAGACAAGTGTGACGACCGCAACCAGCGAGACCAGCGGTTCGACGCAGCCGGGCGCAACTGAGTCCAGTCAGTCGGCCGGCACGCAGACAACACCGTCGAACTCCGGCGGCCCGGTCACGATCCTGCCTGGCGTCTCGATCGGCGGCATCGATGTCTCCGGCAAGACCCGGACAGAGGCGCTGATCGCGCTCGCGGGGCTGACTGAGAGCATTCCAGCCAATATCGAGCTGAAAATCACGGTCGACGAGATCAGCCAGCGGTTTGCGATCGCGGATTTCCAGGTCAAGGCCGATATCGTGGCTGCCGTCGATCAGGCGCTGGCCTATGGGCAGACCGGCACAAGCGCGGAGCGGCAGCAAGCGGCGGACCTGGCCAGACGCGTGGGCAAGGCCTTCGCCATCCCGCTGGTGGTGCAGCGGGAGCCGGTACGAACCGCGCTGGTATCGCTTCAGCAGAAGGTTGACCGGGCGCCGGTTGACGCCAGCTACCAGTTCATGCCGTCCGGATTTACGGCGGATGGAACGGCCTATACGCCCGATCCGCGCAAGCTGGCCGACGCCGCTTCACTCGACCGGAACCTGGAACGTCCGGAGCTGGTCCGGATCACAGCGGCGGAAATGCCGATCGCACTGCGCTACCTGTACTGGAACGTGAATAAGTACATCGCCGGCTATATCCCGGCTGACGCTTCGGTTGCCCGCTTCCGCTACACACCGGAGGCGACCGGGCGCGCACTCGACCTCGAGGGCTTGGCAGACCAGGTGGTCGCCCGGATCATCAGCAGTGACTTCTCCGACCTAACCGTCAAAAGCCAGACGATGGCGCCGGGCGTCACGGTTTCGGACCTGAAGAAGGACACGATGCTGATTGCCTCCTGGACCTCGAGCTACCGCACCCACGCCTCAAAGCCGCGCAACTGGAACGTGTCGCGCATGTCGAGCTTCATCAACGGCATCGTCATCAAGCCCGGCCAATCCTGGTCGGTGAACAAGACCGCCGGGCCGCGCAACGCCCAGACGGCGGCAGTCGTTGGCTGGAAGATGGCCGCGGGCATCCGCGACGGCGGCTATATTGATGAGGAAGGCGGCGGCGTCTGCCAGCTCGGCAGCACGACCTACAACGTGGCGCTGCGGGGCGGGCTCACCATCGCCTCGTTCAGGCATCATTCGATCCCCTCCGACTACGTGCCGCTGGGGCTCGATGCGACGCTCAGCACGCCGGCACCGGACCTGGTCCTGAAAAATGAGCGCTCCAAGCCGGTCTACCTGGTCTCCTATGTCAATCCGATCGACCAGAACGTGACGGTTGAGGTTTATGGACAGCAGCCGATCGATCCGACCTACGGGCCGGTCATCTATGACTACACGTCCGACAACCGGGGCGTCCGGTTCGGCACGCCATCCATGAAGATGATCTACAACGCGAGAGTCGCGCCAGACGGCACGGTCCTGAGCGCGAAGCGGCCGACCTACGTCTATGCCAAGGCGCGGCCGGCGATCCGGATCCAGACCTACAAGTCGATCTTTGCACTGGACGGCACACGGCTTGCCGGTCCGACGCCCTACGACAGCCACACCTATCCGCTGATCAACGGCACGACCTATGTCTACGGGCCGGACCCGAAGACGGTGACGCCGACACCGACACCATCGCCGACACCGACAGTGACACCGACGGCGACAGGGTAAGTGCGGCTGAGGCTGTGGTGGGGTGAGGGGCGATGGAGTGACGACAACAACAACGGCAGGCTGAGTGCGGCAACGGCGACCGCAGAGTAAAGATGGCGACTGAGGATGACGGACTGATATGCGTTGGTGTGGCCAGGATTGCGAGCGAATCATCTGGCAAAGCCAGTGTGTGTTTACTCGAACCGCCGCTGCCGCCTTATCTTGATGAAATAGGCGACGACGGGCGCGACTATGATCAGGAATGTGATGATCGGGTATGAAGGCGATTGTGAAGCAGTCGTAGCCGATGAATTGGTCGATCCCCCGAGCACGGAGACGGCGATGAGAAGGGACCAGATGATTGCGAAGACGCGCAGGCCTTTTTTGTAATTGCGGCCGAAGAGGACGACCCAGGCACCGATGAAAGGCATAAAAAAGATCAGGAGGGCAGTCAAAAGGCCGCCACGAGGGCGTTCCACAGCGGTCTCGGGCCAGTTGCGCGAATTCATGTCGGGAGCATTTTGGTAGATGACGATTGGCTGGACCGGCTGCACTGGATAGGATGGCTGATTTCCGTCGTCGGCCATGCGACGCCCGCATTTCGGGCAGTAGAGGCTGAAAGTGCGGGTTCCGCAGTTTGGGCAGGCCTTGGCGATCTCACCGTTGAGCACGACTGTGCCGTCGATGGCGAGTTGT
>CAYOHO010000377.1:0-2715 GCA_964403755.1 uncultured Oscillospiraceae bacterium | reverse complement strand
CTCTGCCGTCCGGGCTTGATGATTTGTTGGCGGGATCTGTTTTAATGTATAATGGTCATACCAATTATACGGCATGCACCTTATGTTTTACAATGCCCGGGGGATCATTTTTCGTTCTCGCCCCGCACATTCTTGGTGGCTTCCGCCAGATGATGCTTCATGAGCGTGGCGGCGAGGTCCTCGTCGCCTTCCAGGACTGCCAGGTAGATTTCCCGATGGTGCGCCAGTCCGACACGCTGGTCCTTCATCCGGGTCAGCGCCATCTCCCGCGAAGAGCTCAACAGGTCACCGCACAGGCTGAGAATCTTGGACATGGCCGTGTTTTCAGCTGCCTGGGCCAGGGCGTTGTGAAACGCGTTGTCGCCGACGATGCCGATCACCCCTTTATCGATCTCGTCAGCCATCAGCTTGAGGGACTCCTCGATGGACTTCGCCTTCTCCGGCGTGATACGACGGGCGGCCAATCGGGCAATCTCGGTCTCGAGCAGCATGCGGACCTCGATCAGCTCGGTGATCAGCTTCTCGTCCTGCTGCAGCAGCGTCGAGAACGGGCTGATGACATTGTTCATGGTGATCTCGCGGACGTAGGTGCCCTCGCCGACCGCGGACTCGATGAAACCCATGAGCTCCAGCGCCCGCAGAGCCTCGCGGATCGCGGTGCGGCTCACGTTGAGCTGTGCGGCCAGCGCCCGCTCGGTCGGCAGGCGGTCGCCCGGCTTGAGGGTGCCGTTGTTGATCAGTTCCGTCAGCTGCCTGACGATTTCCTCATAGAGACGTGAACGTTTGACCGGTTCCAGCATGGTTTCCTCCCAGGGATTGGCTTGCCTGCTCTATTATAGCAGAGAAGTGGTTGTTTGTATAAAGGTATGACCAATTTTGATGTATGTATGAATGATTTTATTGTTGACGTTTATCTGATATATTTAAGTAAAAAGTTAAGAGTAAATCTTTATGCTCATCAATTGAATCCGGGGGTCTGCAATGATACGATCAAGGCAGATCCCTGATTATCTCAACCATTCTGGAGGTGCCTGTCATGCCGAAGTCCCTGCTGATCCACCCGGATACCGTCCGCGCCAGCGGCAGCCTGTCGTTCTCCGACATCCCGCTGAACGCTTATCAGAAAACCCTGAAGGACGTCAAAAATGACTTCCCGGCAGCGGATCTGGTCCATCTGTTCGAGGACATGCGCCTGATCCGCGAGTTTGAGACCATGCTCGCCGGCATCCGGACCGTCAAGACCTACAACGGCATCGAGTATTCCTACACCGGTCCGGCCCACCTGTCGATCGGCCAGGAAGCCTCCGCCGTCGGTCAGGCGTATACGCTGGAGCTCAACGACTTCACCTTCGGCACGCATCGCAGCCATGGCGAGGTGCTCGCTCGGGCGTTCGCCTCGATCCGCCAGCTCGACGAGCAGGCGCTGTACGACATCATGGCCACGTTCCGCGGCGGTGCCCTGCTGCGCAATGTCGAGTCCTTCTCGCCCTACAGGAACAACATCCGGGAGCTCGCCGTCGACTATTTCCTGTACGGCTTCATGACCGAGCTCTTCGGCCGCGAGATCGGCTTCACCGGCGGCCTCGGCAACTCGATGCACGTCTTCTTCACACCGTTCGGCATTTATCCCAACAACGCGATCGTCGGCGCGGCCGGCATCATCGCCAACGGCGCGGCCCTTTATAAAAAGCTGACGAAGAAGCCGGGCATCATCGTCGTCAACAGCGGCGATGGCTCGCTCAGCACCGGCACGGCCTGGGAGGCGATCAACTTCGCCACGATGGACCAGTTCAACACCCTGTGGGGCGAGGAATACAAGGGCGGCCTGCCGATCATTTTCAACTACATGAACAATTTCTACGCGATGAGCGGCCAGACCTATGGAGAAACCATGGGTTACGGTGTTCTGGCGCGTGTCGGTGCCGCCTTCAACGAGGACCAGATGCACGCCGAGCGCATCGACGGCTACAATGTGTTCGCCGTCATCGACGCCTTCCGCCGCAAGAAGCAGGTGCTTAAGGAAAAGCGCGGCCCGGTCCTGCTGGATACGGCCACCTACCGCCAGACCGGCCATTCCGTGACTGACCAGTTCGCCTATCGCTCCAAGGAAGAGATGGATTATTGGGCGGCGAACGATTCGATCGCCACCTACAAGGCTGACCTCATCCGCGAAGGCTTCCTGTCCGAGAGCCAGGCGCTCGCGATCGAGGAAAGCGACCGGGACCGCATCACCCGCATCCTGGTCCAGGCGATCGACTACAGGCTTTCGCCCCGGATGGACCTGGCCGGCCAGCCGGACGCCATCGCCCGGTACATGTTCTCCAACGAGTATCACCGGACCCTGGGCGAAGGCCAGCCGGAAGTGATCGGCGAAAAGGCCGAGAACTCACGCGTGAAAAAGATCGCCAACAAGCTGCGCAAGGGGCTCGACGAGAACGGCAAGCCCGTCTCGGCCATCAAGGCGTTCTCGTATCGCGACGCGATTTTCGAGTCGCTTCTGGACAAATTCTACGAGGATCCGTCCATGATCCTGTTCGGCGAGGATGTCCGGGAGCACGGCAACTCCTTCGGCGTCCTGCAGGGGCTCTATGAGTCGGTTCCGCGCCACCGCCTGTTCAACGCCCCGATCGCCGAATCGTCGATCGTCTCGGCCGGTGTCGGCTATGCCATGTGCGGTGGGCGCGCGGTGCCCGAGATCATGTGGTGCGACTTCCT
>CAYOHO010000376.1:0-2725 GCA_964403755.1 uncultured Oscillospiraceae bacterium | reverse complement strand
CGACCCGCTGGTCAATGCCAGCGTGATGGCGGGCCAGCCGCTGCGCCTGCATGCCGCTGACCGGCTGCTGCAGGACGGGGAAGAGCTTGCGCTGGGCACCAGCCATTGCCTGCGTGTCCTGGCGACGCCCGGCCATACGCCCGGCGGCATCTGCCTGCTGCTCCTCGAGCACTGTGAACCGGGCGCCCCTTTCAATGGCGAACCGGGAGCCCCGGCAAATGGCAAACCGGGCGATCCTTTCAATGGCGAACCGGGAGCCCCAGCAAATGGCAAACCGGGCGATCCTTTCAATGGCAGACCAGTCGCCGTCTTCTGCGGCGACACACTCTTTCAGGGCTCGATCGGTCGTCTCGACATCGGTGGCGACGCCCGGGCGATGCAGGCTTCACTGGAGCGGCTCATGCAGCTGCCGGACAGCCTGCCGGTCTATCCCGGTCATGGCCCGGCCACGAGCATCGGCCGCGAGCGCCGGGAGAACCCCTATCTCCAGCCGGGTGTGAGCCTGGTCGACGATCTCGACTGATGCCTTCTGCCGGCCGTGTTTACAGATCGGCTGACGGATGCTATGATATTCGTTAACGCAATGAAGGAGAGAGTAGCGTCTCCACCGGCCATCAGAGAGGGAAGGGTCACTGGCTGAAAACCCGCCCGGGCAGGCAGACGCGAAGTTCACTCCGGAGCGGCTCGCTGAAGGCCTTTGGCCGGTAGGCGCAGACGGTTCAGCCCCGTGAACGGCTGGCAGAGCGCCGCGGCGGACAGCCGCGGAATTCGGGTGGTACCGCGGAAGAGCCTTCCGTCCCGTTTGCGGGCGGAAGGATTTTTTATGCCCGTCGGCAGGCCAACTACACCCATCAAGGAGGATGCAGGCATGAATCCCTTGCAGCAGTCACTTCTGGCCCTGAGGGACGCGTTCCAGAGCCAGGTCGGCGAAGCCGGCTCCCTGAAGCAGATTGAGGATCTGCGGATCCGCTATCTTGGCAAGAAGGGCGAACTGACCCAGATCCTGCGCGGCATGGGCGCCCTCGCCGCCGAGGACCGGCCCGTTGTCGGCCAGGTCGCGAACGAGGTCCGCGAGCAGATCGAACAGGCACTATCCACCCGTCTGGCAGAGATCCACGCCATCGAGCAGCAGGCCCGCCTGGCGAGCGAGACGATCGACGTCACGCTTCCGGCCCGTGCCCGGACGCTCGGCGGCCGCCATCCGCTGACGCGTGCGATTGACGAGATCTGCGGCGTGTTCCTCGGCCTCGGCTTCTCGATTGCCGAAGGTCCCGAAGTCGAGCTCGACCACTACAACTTCGAGATGCTGCGCATCCCGGCCGACCATCCGGCGCGCGACTCGCAGGACACCTTCTACATCAGCGAGCAGATCCTGCTGCGCTCGCAGACGTCGCCGGTCCAGATCCGGGTCATGGAGCAGCAGAAGCCGCCGATCAAGATCGTCTGCCCGGGCAAGGTGTACCGCTCCGATACGCTCGATGCGACCCATTCGCCGATCTTCCACCAGATCGAAGGCCTGGTCGTCGACAAGGGCGTCACCATGGGCGACCTGGTCGGCTCGCTGCGCCTGTTCGCCAAGAAGCTGTTCGGCGAGAGCACCGAGATCCGCCTGCGGCCGCACCACTTCCAGTTCACCGAGCCGAGCTGCGAGGTCGACGTCACCTGCTGGACCTGCGGCGGCAGCGGCTGCCGGACCTGCAAGGGCGAGGGCTTCGTCGAGGTTCTTGGTGCCGGCATGGTTCATCCCGGCGTGCTCCGGAACTGCGGCATCGATCCCGACATCTACAGCGGCTTCGCCTTTGGCATCGGCGTCGAGCGCACGGCCATGGCCCGTTTCGGCATTGACGACATCCGGCTCTTCCACGAGAACGATGTCCGCTTCCTGTCCCAGTTCAAGTAAGCGAGGTGAATGATCAATGAAGCTCTCAATCGAATGGCTCAAGGACTTTGCCCCGCTGGACATGGATGCGAAAGCCCTGGCCGACTGCATGACCATGACCGGCTCGAAGGTCGAGAACGTCACGGAACTCGGCGCCGAGATCACAAATGTCGTTTCGGCCCGCATCCTGTCGGTCGAGCGTCATCCAAACGCCGACAAGCTCGTCGTCTGCACGGTCGATACCGGCAGCGGCCAGCGCACCATCGTCACCGGCGCCGCCAATGTCTATGAAGGCGCGATCGTGCCGGTCGCCCTGGACGGCGCCACGCTGCCCAACGGCGTCACGATCCGCAGCGGCGAGCTGCGCGGTGTCCGCTCCGAAGGCATGATGGTCTCCGTCCAGGAGTTCGGCTTCACGCCGGCAGACTTCCCCGGGTTTGACGTGCCTGAGCATGGCATCTTCATCCTGCCGCCGGCCACGCCGGTTGGCGCTGATGCCCGCGAGGTGCTTGGCCTGCGCGACACGCAGATCGATTTCGAGATCACCTCGAACCGGGTCGACTGCTTCTGTGTCGAAGGCCTCGCCCGTGAGGCGGCTGTCTCCTTCGGCCTGCCGTTCCAGGCCCGCGAACCGAAGGTGAAGGCCGAAGGCGCCGCCGACGCCGCCGACCTTGCCCGGGTCCGCATCGAGGCGCCTGACCTGTGCGCCCGCTATGCTGCGCGCATCGCGACGGACATCCAGATCGGCCCTTCGCCGCTGTGGATGCAGCGCCGTCTGCGCGCCGCCGGCATGCGCCCGATCAGCAACCTGGTTGACATCACCAACTACGTCATGCTCGAGCTTGG
>CAYOHO010000375.1:0-2738 GCA_964403755.1 uncultured Oscillospiraceae bacterium | reverse complement strand
CAGTACGACCTTGTGACCGCCAGCTTTGTCCTCCACGGGCTCCCCGGCCCGCAGCGGCAGGCCCTGTACGGCGCCATGCAGCAGCTGGCGCGCCGGCGCGTCATCATCATGGACTACAGCCGGAACCGCAGCCTTCTGACCAGCCTGATCGAATGGCTCGAAGGCGGCGACTATTTTCGTTTCATCGCCGTGGCGGAAGCCGAGATGCGGCAGGCCTTTCCCCGGGTCACAGTCGTGCCCGTCAGCCGGATGTCGGCCTGGTATGTCTGCGAATGTGCCGGGGAACCGGCCGAACCGGGCTTCTGATGGCAAATCCCCGTCAAATTCCCGTCAAATCACCGCCAGATATCCGGTCGATCACCGGAAAACCATCTTGCCGGCTGCCCGTAACGGGTGTATGCTACGCTTGAAATGAGCATATGCTCAAATGAAAGGAACGCTCATGCCAAGAAAGCGCTGCTGCGGCCGCATCGAGGAAGAACCATCCTGTCGCCAGTTCCGGCCTGACTGTGCCGGCTCCGCCGCCTCCGTGCGCCTGGGGCTGGAGGAAGTCGAGGCGATCCGGCTGAAGGATCTGCAGGGACTGGATCAGGAGGCCTGCGCCCGCCAGATGGGCCTGACCCGGCCGACCTTCCAGCGCCTGCTCGCCACGGCCCGCCGCAAGCTGGCCGCTGCCCTGGTTGAGGCGCGTTCCATCGAGATTGAAGGAGGACATTACACCATGAACAACCGGATTTTCGAATGCCTGGACTGCGGCGAGAAATGGGAAGAGGCGCCCTGCAGCGAGGGCGGCCGCCACGGCTATGAAATTGCCTGCCCGAAGTGCGGCGGCATGCGCAAGGCCAAGCTGGTGGACGGTGTCCGCCAGACCTGCGGCGGCCATGGTCATGCCCATGGTGCGGCCGGCTCCGGCGGCTGCGGCTGCGGCGGTCACTGAACTGTGCCGGCGGCTGGCGAACAGGCTCATGCCGACCGGGCCGAGGCGCTGTTCCGCCAGGGCTTCAACTGCGCCCAGTCGATGGTGGCGGCCTTTGCCGATGAGCTGGGACTGGACCGTGAGACTGCTCTGCGGCTGGCATCATCCTTTGGCGGCGGCATGGGACGCCTGCGCGAGACCTGCGGCGCCCTGACCGGCCTGTTCATGATCGCCGGCCTGGCTTGCGGCTATGCCGATCCGGGCGATGCGGCGGCCAAGGCGGCGCATTACCGGCTCATCCAGTCGCTGGCCGAGCGCTTTCGCGAAGCCCATGGCTCGCTGCTCTGCCGCGACCTGCTTGCCGATGTCGAGACCGCACCCGGACCGGAGCCGGAAGCGCGTTCAGATGCCTATTACCAGCGCCGCCCCTGCATGGCCTATATCCGTTTCGCCGCCAGCATGGCCGACGAGCTGGTGCAGCCGCGCTAAGCCTGGCCTGGCCATCCGTTCCCGAGCGGGCCTGAACAGACGACCACAGGAAAGAGCAGGTGCACCGGCATGACCGGCGCACCTGCTCTTTTATTCTGCCATTCATGATGATCTGCGGTTCAGGCAGCTGAAATGGCCGGCCGCCGATGGCTCCGGACCGTGCTGCGGTTCAGAAGCCGCGGCGTCCGCGCCCGTGCCGTTTGCTGACCGGACGGCCGAGGACCTCGGCCCAGATGACCCCCTGGACCAGCGGACTGCGGAACCGGTCAAGATGGGCGAAGCCGGGCGGCAGGGCGCCGGCTGACGGCTCGTCCCACCAGCTGGTACCGGAAGCGAGACCCTTGCCCCCGAGGCTGGAAACGCCAGCTGGCTCCGTCATGGCAGCGACCAGACTGCCCGGGCCCGGACGGCTGGTGCCGCCTTCACCCGCTTCGACGCTTTCACCCAATCCGTTCTGGCCTTCGACGGACATGCCTTCGACGGGCATGCCTTCGACGGGCATGCCTTCGCGATTGGAAACGTCTGCCGCACCGGCGCTGTCTGGCTGACGCCAGACGCCGCCCGACTGGCCTTCCGGACTGGCCGGCTCGCTGCCGAAATCGTCCTTGCCCTCCTGGTCAGCCGGCTCCGGCGACGCCTGGCCTTCGGCCAGTTCACGCCAGAAGGCAGGGTCGAATGGCGACAGCACCTGGCCGGGACGAGGGGCGCCCGGGCCGCTGCGTCCGTAGCCGGCGGGGCTGCTGCCCGGTCCTGACGCGGGGCGTCCGGAACTTGGGCGTCCGGTTCCATTTTCAGCCGGCTCCGTGCGAACCTGGCCGGGACGGCCTGGCGAAGCCGGGGTCGCGCCTGGCCAGCCCAGGGTCTGGCTGGGCTGCCCGGCCGCCTGGCTCTGCTTGAGCGCCTCCTCGAACTTGCGCAGGGCTTCCTCAAAGCTGGCAGCCTTGTCGAAGATATCCTTGCCTGGCATATTCTTCTGCCGCCTACTTCTGCTTGTCAGCCGTCGGCTCCGGCTTGCCGGTGTCGGCGATGGCGTTGCGCATCTGGGTATCGGAGACGACGTTCTGCAGGTTGTAGTAGTCCATGGCGCCGAGGTGGCCATCGCGCAGGGCCTGTGCGAGCGCGCGCGGCACATCCGCTTCGGCCTCGACAACCTTGGCGCGCATCTCGACGACATCCGCCTTCATTTCCTGCTCACGGGCAACAGCCATGGCGCGGCGCTCCTCGGCCTTGGCCTGGGCGATCCGCTTGTCCGCCTCGGCTTGATCGGTCTGCAGCTGTGCGCCGATGTTGCGGCCGACATCGACGTCGGCGATGTCGATTGACAGGATCTCGA
>CAYOHO010000374.1:0-2742 GCA_964403755.1 uncultured Oscillospiraceae bacterium | reverse complement strand
GCTCATTCTGCCGGGTCGAAGTCGGCAACAGCGGCGAACCGATCCCGGCGGAGGATTTGCCGCGCATCTGGGAGCGCTATTACCGGGCGGACCGGACGGCTGCAGCAACCGATGGCGCGCGCCCGCTGGGCACCGGCCTGGGCTTGGCGATTGTCCGCAGTATCTGTGAGCAGCATAATGTCAATTATGGCGTCCGCAGCGGGCCGGAACAGACAGTTTTCTGGTTCGAGGCCCAGCGAGCGGCGGACGAAGGGCAAAAAAAATAGCCGGTATTTGCGGTTGCCCGCCGATGCCATGCATCTGGAAGCGCGCCGGCTAAACGCGCTGTCGGTTTCAATTTTCCGTGACGATGTCGATTTTGTCAACCAGCCCGGTTGTCGAGTTCAAGCTGCGGACCAAGGCGGCCTGCCGCCGGTCGTAATGAGCTGACTGAGCCAGCCCGAGCAGGTAATTTTCGAATTCCGGCCGGCTGGGCAGGCTGACGGCGATGCCGAAGCGCTTGTTGCGGTATTCGAAGCCGCCGTCGACCGGCTTTTCCGTGAAGATAATCCGGCTGTGGTCATACTGGATCATCCGGCGGGCCAGGTTGAGGCTGCCGGCGGAATCAGCCGCCGAACCATAGCCGCAGCTGGTGCACAGGAAGACCTCGGCATTCAGGCGGCTGCTGTTCGCGGCCTGGCCGCAGCGCGGGCAGGTACAGTACAGGCGGGCCGGGCTGACCGGTACCGGCGGCGGCAGGTTCGCCAGCGGCAGCTTGTACTGCAGCAGCGCTTTCAGCGCCATATAATCGCGCACGGACAGCACCGGCTCCTGCCCGTCATAAGCCAGGCGGTCATTGCAGAAGGACAGGTTCTCCACAATCAGCTGCGCCCGATGACGGCCGACCAGGCTGACGATCCGGTTGGCCAGCCGGTGCAGGTGCTCCGCCTGGCTGGCCGACGGGTCCAGGTCCGGCACCGGAATCTGCTCTTCGGCGACCAGCTGCCCCTGGCGGTCGCAGACGGCGGCGAACAGACCGCAATGGAGGCCGCGCGCCAGCCCGAGGAAGCAAGCCGGCGTTTCCGGTTCGGCGGTCGGAACCTCTAGCGTGACATTCAGGTAATAGGCATCACCCTTGCGGATCAGGCAGGCGGTGCGGGGCCGGACGGAGCCGGCGCGGGCCGCTTCCAGCAGCTGCAGCTGACGGCGGCCGAAGGACAGCGGCACGAGCATGTAGCGGGGCGACGCGCTGGTGAGCAGGACTTCGCCGCCGACCATGCGGAAGCGGGCCGGGATGATTTTTTCCGGCATGGCAAAGGGCGGGTCGTCGCGGCACAATAAGTGCAGTTTGGCGTAATAGCGTTGCTTTTCCGTGTCGTAAAGCAGGCAATAGTCGCGGTTGTCGCTGTAGCGGCAAAAAGAAACCAGGTGGTCGGCGGTGCCCAGCGTCGGATAATCGGCGGCCGGCTGCAGCAGGCGCTGAGCGAACCAGCGATTGAGGACGGCGGCGAACTGGCGCTTGATCGCGTCCTTGAACGGTTGGGCCGAGAGGCTGTTCAGGCGGCCGATGACCTCCCGGCGGGACAGGAATTGATTGATGAAAGCCCACTGCGCGCTCTTGTCGGCAGGCGGGACAGCGGATGCTTCCGGCCGGGCTGCCGCCAGCAGCTGGCGCGTGCCGGCGCCGAACCGGCTGAAGGCCTGCTCGATCACCGCGATCTTGATCGCCGACGGCTGGTGCAGCTGCAGGCTGACTGTTTGCATGACCGACATGTCCGAAGTTCCCCGCCGCATCAGTAGGTCTCGATTGTGACATCGCGGCCGAGCGAACGCAGGCAGGCGGCGATGTCATCGACCAGGCGCAGCTTGATGCCGAGCGAAATCGGCAGGGCGGGATTCTGGTGCGCCGGATTGATCGCCCGGCCGACCAGGAAGCGGACTTCGGTGCCCTGCTCCAGCAGCATCTGGGCCAGGCGGGTCGCGCCGTCCTTCTTGTTCAGGGCCGAAACATCCTGAATCGAGTCCGGCGAGCAGAAGCGGCGGATGATTTCCAGCGCTTTGCCCAATGTGATGACGCCTTCGGTGACCAGATCGACGCCCTTGATCCGGCCGATCGGCGGTACGGCCGGATTTTCGTACTTCAGATCGACCTGCAGCTCTTCGCCGGTCACCTGGCTGACGATCTGCGAGGTCGTGCCGCCGCAGACGACCTTGCGGCCGGGGCTGCCCATCAGCTCGGTTACGATGCGCTGATCGTCGGCGGCGTTCAGCGGCGGACCGACCATGACGCAGACCGGCAGCGGCTTGCGCAGCTTGACGGCGACCACCGTGGCGTCATCGCCCGGCTTCTGCATATAGAGGCTGTCGCAGGCAGCCAGCAGCCGGTGGGCGATGGCGATGGCCGAGATATCCCGCGTGTAGCTCTGCTCGAGGTATTTGACGACATTCTCCTGCTGCCAGCCGAGATTCAGGAGCCTCCCGACTCCGGCGTGGATCACGCCATCGGAGAACATGGCCAGGATGTCGTTCTCCTGCATCTGGCAGGACGCCTGCCAGATCTGCTTGCCGGCGATCTCCACGCTGGTCTGTTCCAGCTGCAGCGGCCGTCCGTTGGCCAGCAGCACCGCCTCCGGGCTGTCATACTGGACCAGGGACACCCGCCCTTCATAATCGATCCGCAGCACACTGAAAGTCGAATAGGCAATGCCGCGCACCGCACAGACCGGCAGCGTGCTGGCGATCGTCTCGACACACTCGGTGATC
>CAYOHO010000373.1:0-2743 GCA_964403755.1 uncultured Oscillospiraceae bacterium | reverse complement strand
GAGTCTTGGTTCGGCTGGCACAGCGCTGATTGAGCGCCTGTGCGGAAATGGCCATGCAGAGCTGGATATAGGCCTTGATTTTTCCGGCATGGGTTGTGCCGTTAAACAGGCGAAACTCCACCGTACCTTTCTGGAACACCGAGTGGAGGTTGAGGCAGTGGTACCGGCTGTCATCATAGTGATAATGACTTCGGCTCTCGCCGTTATACCAGATACGGCTGACCTGATTCAGTGTCCGGGGTTTCCTGCTGTTGAGTTCCTCTAAGAAACGGTTGTCCACCGGGCGGCACCAGCGATGCTGCCTTGCCACCGATACCTCCAAAGCCTTGTAAATCAAATCCTCCTTTGCCGCCATGATATTGGTAATGTTGCGCAGCGTATTGGCATCAAAGGGTGAAGCATCCACATGAACATGGATGCCGCAGGATTTGTTGGAGATGGCACCGGCCTCCCGCAGCTTGCGCACTAATTCCTGCACTTTTTCAATATCATCCCAATAACAGATGGGGCTGACCATCTCAGTTTTGTATTCATCCGAAGCGGATATGGTCTGCCTGCCGTTTTTTCTCTGTGGTGTAATGCTGGCATCGCTCATGAATTTCCACTGCCTGCCCTGATTATCCAGCGCTGCATAAGTGTCGTACCCTGCACCCAGATAGCGGCTGCTGGTACCGAAATAGGCAGCGGCAATATCGGCAGCCTCCTTGCGGGTGATGCCGGTCAGCTCCACCTCGATGCCGAAGCGCTGGGCTTTCATGTCCATTACTTTCACCTCCCATCAACGCCCGCCCGCCTTTCCGAACAGCTTAGATTTATGCTCCGGAGCGTGAACCATCAAATTGTAGCGCTCATTGCCGCATTTGTAGAGGCACACGCCACGCTGGGGGTAGCGAATCAGGTTGTACTCGCTCTGCTCCAGCTGCAGGGTATCGATGTAGAACTTGGCATCAATATTCCCGGCATTGAACAGGAATTGATGAGTTGGGATGCTGAATAGGGGCTTGGTGTATTCCCGGATGCCCTCGATATTGAAGTCCTCCAGATTTTGACTGGCGATGATCACCGCCGAGTCCTTTTTACGCACACGCTTGGAGAAGTTTCGGACATATTCCACGGCGGTGAGGTTGGTGAGGAACAGGTAAAACTCATCAATGCTGGCGGCGGTATTGCCATTGGTCAGCAGCTCGTTGCTCATGTAGGACAGAATGTTAAACAGCAGGGCGTTTTTCAGGCTCCTGCTGGCCTGCAAGAGTCCTTTCACACCAAAGGTGACAAAGCTGGAATCGGTGATATTGGTGTGTCCGTCAAAGAATTTACTTTCCGCACCCTTGCAGATGGAATGCAGCCCCAGCAGGATATTCTGGAGCAGCTCGGCGGTATACAGCTGCCGCTGGCTCTCATCATAGGCCTTGTACTCGTCATCAATCAGCCCATACAAATCGGACAGAATAGGATAATCGGTAGCTGTCAGCCGGTCAAAATCAGCCCCATCGCTGATGCCGAACTTGGCGTACAGCTTCTGCAGCATGATTTCGATGGTGTCGATCTCTCGGTCGGAAAAGTCCTTGTAGGTGCGGAAAAAATCCTTGAGAAAGGAAATATGCTGACTGAGTCTGCTGCTGATGCGGAAGGTCTGCGGCGCATCCTTATCCTCCGGGCTGCCGTTTTCATCCCATGTTTTCGGTTCCAGCACATTGATGATAAACTCACCGGACATAAGGTCGATAAAGCAGCCGCCGAGGTTATTGGTCAGATCCTCGTACTCCATTTCCGGATCGAGGGCGCACACATTCATGCCGGATTCCCGGAGATTGGTGAGAATGAGCTTGAGCAGATGAGATTTACCCTGACCGCTGTTTCCGAGAATTAAGATATTGGCGTTGGTTTTGTCATCGGCTCGCTTATTAAAGTCTGCCAGCACATTGCTGCCGAACTTATCACGGCCAATATAAAAACCATTGGCATCGGTTTTGCCCGAATAATTGAAGGGATAGAGGTTGGCCACACTGGAGGCAGGCAGCACCCGTTCAAATTGGTCACGAAACACATTAAAGCCGCTTGGCATCACGCATTGGAAGCCTTGCTGCTGTCGGAGCATCAGCCTGTCCACATTGAGCTTGCTGCGGATCAGTTCGGTCATCACCTCTGTCTGGAGGAGCTTCAGCTGATCCAAATCGTGTGCGGACAGCTCAATATATACAGCCGAGTGGATGAAGGGTTCCCGGTTCCGGTGCGCCTGTGCCACAATGGTGGCCACATCCTGCAGATTGCTTTCGGCCATAACCGTCTGCTGTAAATCGTTGGTGTTGGATTTGTTCAGCCGGTTCTTATTGGCAGCGTTGCTGATAATTTTCTTTTCCTCCACCGGGGTGACATGGCGGGTGTAGATGCGCAGGGTAACGCCATCCTTTTCCCCCAAATGCCGTAGGATTGCCTGTTCCTCAGTGGCAGTGGGGTATTCTCTGAGCGCCCACACACAGCGGTAGGTGTTCCCGCAGATAAAGTGGTCGGTGTTGAATTTGATGACCGAAGGGGCGATCATATCCAGAAATCCTTGGATGCGCACATCCTCCGGTTCCTGCATTGCTGTTTTTCTTCTGTTTTTACTCATTAAAAATCACCCACCTTTCGCCGTCAAAGTCCTCAAATTTTTCGGTCGTGACGTTCTGCTCGAAATAGACCGCAAGGATGCGCTTGATGTCCTCCTTATCGGCTCGCTTTACGGAAAAGCCCTGCTCTTTCA
>CAYOHO010000372.1:0-2752 GCA_964403755.1 uncultured Oscillospiraceae bacterium | reverse complement strand
TGGAGCATCGGCCACGTTCTTTGCAGTCGGGAGCCGCATCGCGGCCTGTCCGGACATCATCCGGCGCATCGCCGCCGAAGGCAGTGAAATCGGCAACCATACCTGGCGCCATGTGTCACTGAGCCAGCTTTCCGCCAGCGCCATCCATGCCCAGATCGATCCGGTGCAGCACCGGATCGCCGAACTGACCGGATCCCCGCCACGGCTGCTGCGGCCAACCTACGGCGCCCTCAGTGCCACCCTCCGCCAGGCGGCCGGCCTCCCGCTGATCCTCTGGTCGGTCGACCCGCGCGACTGGGATAGCCGCAGCGCCGAACGCATCGCCAGTCAGGTGCTCGCTTCCGTCCGCGATGGTGACATTGTCCTATTGCACGACATCTACCCCGAAACGGCGGCAGCCATGCAGACGGTCATTCCCGAACTGGTCCGGCGCGGCTACCAGCTGGTCACGGTCAGCGAACTGTTCCACAGCCGCGGCGTCACCCCCCGGCCGGGCCTGGTCTATAGCCGGATGCGTCCTTGAACCTGCCAATTCTGGTATAATCGACGGAGCATGCCGGACCGCTCCGACTGATCGGCCGGCCAGCCACCCGGGGGATTTGACATGACTGCTTCCGCCATCCAGAGCGTCCTGTCCCTGCTGATCCTGACCGGCATCGGCTACTTCATCGCGGGCCGGTCCTGGTATCCGAGCGGGGGAACCGACTTCCTCTCCAGGCTGGCATATGCCGCGAGTCCGGCATATGGGCTCGGTCCTGCCGCTGCCGCCAGTCCGGCATGCGGAAGCGGTCCTGCCGCTGCCGCCAGTCCGGCATGCGGAAGCGGTCCTGCCGCTGACGCCAGCCAGGCATACACCGCCAGCCTGAAAGCCGATGACTGCCCGGCTGCCGCCGGACCAGCCGCTGCTTCTGTGCTTTCGGCCGCCTTGGAACCATTGCCGGCGCTGGCACTGCCGTCGGCTTCAGGCCGCGCGGCGATCATGGATGCGCTGCGCAGCATCGTCTCGCCGCCCCTGGTCGGCTTTCTGCTCGGTGTTGTCCTGGTTGTCGCCAACCTGAAGCTGCCGGACTTCATCTTCTCGCCAGTCTCGAGCCTGCGCCTGATGACGACGCCGCTGGCCATGATCTTCATCGGCGCCGTTATCCGCGGCACCAACCGGAAGCAGGCCCGAGTCTCGTGCGACCTGGCCATGGTCATGGCCGTCCGTTTCCTGGTGACGCCGGTGGTCATGATCCTCATGCTCCGCTCGCTGCCGATCGGAACCCAGATGAAGCAGGTCTTCTTCCTGATGTCGACGATGCCGGTGATGACACAACTGGGCATCATGGCCAGAGAATCGGGCAGCGACTGCGAGTATGCCTCGGTACTGGTGACCGTAACCACCGCGTTCAGTCTGCTGGCCATCCCGGCCTATATCTATCTCCTCGACCGTTTCCATGTCTTCTAGCGCCGACCGGCGAGTCCGGATCTTCTGGACCGGCCACCGCCGAACCCTTGGACATTGGTGCCGTTCCGGCGCCGGACCGGCCAGGATTCGTGGCCGGCGAGCAGGATGAAAGGAATCAATACGAAGATGAAGCTGCTGGTCTACGGTTCCCTCAACATCGACACAGTCCTTCAGGTGCCGCACTTCGTGCGTGCCGGCGAGACGCTGCACGCGGCCGAGGTCAAGACATTCCCCGGCGGCAAGGGACTCAACCAGGCGATTGCCGCCGCTCGCGCCGGCGCAGCGGTCAGCATGGCCGGACAGGTCGGCCGCGACGGCGGCTTCCTGCTCGACCTGCTGCGCCAGGATGGCATCGACAGCCGGTTCGTGCACCAGACCGACGGCCTCACAGGTTCCGCCTACATCCAGGTTGAGCCGAACGGCCAGAACTGCATCATCATCGCCGGCAACGCCAATGCCGCGCAGACGTCCGAAGCCATTGCCGAAACGCTCACCGCCTTTGCGCCCGGTGACATCCTCCTGCTCCAGAACGAGATCAGCCGGCTGGACGAGATCATCCATCAGGCCACCGGACGGGGGATGCGCATCTTCCTGAACCCATCGCCCTTCACTTCGGATCTGCTGCGCTGCGACCTCGGCCAGATGGCCGGCTTCATCCTCAATGAGACCGAGGGCATGCAGATGACCGGCGAAACGGTGCCGGAGCGGATTCTCGACGCCATGCAGCGCCTGTTCCCGAAGGCGGAGACAATCCTGACGCTCGGTTCCGCCGGCTCGTCCTACCGCAGCGGCAGCCTGAACCTGCGCCAGCCGATCTTTGCCGTCCATCCGGTCGACACCACCGGCGCCGGCGATACGTTCACCGGCTACTACCTGGCCGGCCTCTGCCGCGGCGATTCTCCCCGGGTGTCGCTGCGCGAGGCCGCCCTGGCGGCAGCACTGGCAGTCGGCCGGCCCGGCGCCGCCTCATCGATCCCGCAGCGGCAGGAAGTGCTTGCTGCCAGGCTGGAAGAAAAGAAGGACCCGGCCAGCTGACCAGCCGGCCGGGTTCGAAACAAGGTCAAAGCGGAAGCCGGCCTCAGGCGGGCGGGAAGCAGCGGAAAAACTGGAGCGGACTGCCGTCGGCAGCCTGCCATCTGGTCTCGCCCAGGGAGGCGGGGAGGAACCATTCGTCGCCGGCCGCAACCGCGGCTTCGCCGCCGTCCCAGGCAACCCGGCCTTCGCCGGAAACCACCACGGCGACCGAGAAGGTCGGCTCTGCCAGCAGCGGGAATTCGCCGGTCACGTCGATCCGGCGCAGCGAGA
>CAYOHO010000371.1:1168-2759 GCA_964403755.1 uncultured Oscillospiraceae bacterium | reverse complement strand
TCCGCCTCGACGAGAAAGCCTTCCCGCCCAAGAACGTGCATGGCCAGATCGGCACCTGGAAGAATGCCCTGGTCAGCCCGAAGGAGGCCGCCGTGCAGGCCGGCAGCGAGTACCGCCTCAGCCGCATCGCCGAGGCCTACCGCCTCTACCAGGACAAGCTGCTCAAGAGCAACAGCATGGACTTCGACGACATCCTCGTCTTTGCCGTGCGCCTGATGGAGGACCATGCCGACATCCTGGCCGAGTACCAGGACCGCTTCCGCTATGTGCTGGTCGACGAGTACCAGGACACGAACCACGCCCAGTACCGCCTGGTGCGCCTGCTGTCCGCCGTCCACCGCAACCTCTGCGTCGTCGGCGACGACGACCAGTCGATCTACAGCTTCCGCGGCGCCAATATCCAGAACATCCTTGACTTCGAGAAGGACTTTCCCGACTGCCGGGTGATCAAGCTGGAGCAGAACTATCGCTCCACCAAGACGATCCTCGATGCCGCCAACGAGGTCATCCGCCTGAACAAGGGCCGCAAGAGCAAGACGCTCTGGACCAGCTCGGAAGCGGGCGACCGGATTACGTTCTACCGTGCCGACAGCCACAGCGACGAGGCCCTGTTCGTCGCGGGCGAGATCGCCCGCCAGTGCCGCAGCGGCCGCATCAATTACCGCGATGTCGCCATCCTCTACCGGCTCAACGCCCTCTCGCGCACGCTCGAGTCGGCCCTGCGCGACCGCGGCGTGCCCTACCGCATCTTCGGCGGCATGCGCTTCTACGACCGGCGCGAGATCAAGGACGTGCTGGCCTATCTGCGCCTCGTCCTGTCGCCGGACGACAACCTGTCGTTTGACCGCATCATCAACCAGCCGCGCCGCGGCATCGGCGACGTCACGCTCGACCTGGTCGCCCGCACCGCAGAGGAGCTTGGCGTCAGCAAGCTGGCCGTCTGCGAGCAGGCGCTCGAGCTGCCGGCGCTCGGCCGCAGCAGCGGCCGCCTCAAGGCCTTTGCCGACCTGATCGCCAGCCTGCGTGAGCGGCTGAACAAGGAAGAGGACACGCTTGCCTCCTTCATCGAGGCGGTCGAGAACGACTCCGGCCTGATCGAGGACCTGCTCAACGAACAGGAGAAGTCCCGTCTGGAGACGGTCGACCGGCTGGAGAACGTCAAGGAACTGCTCTCCGATGCGCTCGAGTTTGCCAACGGCCTGGCCGAGCTGCGCCGCGGCGTAGCCGGCGAGCTGGCCGAGGAGCTGGCGCCGGAGGACAGCGACCTGCTGGCCGAGCACCTGACCGACCAGCTGCGCGCCTTCCTCGAACGCGCCGCCCTGTTCTCGGAAATGGACGAGGACCGCAGCGACAACGACTACGTCCGCCTGATGACCATCCACAGCGCCAAGGGCCTCGAGTTCAAGACCGTCTTCCTGGTCGGCGCCGAGGAGGGCCTTTTCCCGGGCTACCGGGCGCTGGGCAGCGAGTCCGACCTCGAGGAGGAGCGCCGCCTGGCCTATGTCGCCATCACGCGCGCCCGCGAGCGGCTCGTCATCACCACGGCCCGCAACCGCCTGATCTTCGGCCAGACCCAGAGCATGCCGGTGTC
>CAYOHO010000371.1:0-1068 GCA_964403755.1 uncultured Oscillospiraceae bacterium | reverse complement strand
GGCACCGGCACATCCGGCGGCCAGGGCACAGGCGGTGGAACCGGGCGCCCGGCATCTGCAGGTTCGGCGTCCCTGGGCGGCCGCAAGCCAGCGCCGGCCATCCCCGGCCTCGACAGCTTCCTGCGCAAGCCGGCCGCCGCTTCCGGAGCTGGTGCCAGCCGTCCGGCTGACAGCGGAGCGGGCAGGGGCCTGCCGGGCTATCCCGGCACGGGCGCTTCGGCCGCTCAAACCGGCGCCGGAATGGGCGCTGGTACGGCCTTCGGAGCCGGCACCGCCGCCACCAGGACCGCATCATCGGCCGGCGGCCCGGCTGGCGCAGGCAAGGCCGGCCTCGATCCCAACCTCGTGCGCAAGGGCGACAAGGTCCGCCATGGCCGCTTTGGCACCGGCACCGTGCAGTCGGTCGATCCGGTCGCCGGCGACGCCATCCTCACGATCCGCTTCGAGGCAGCCGGCATCAAGCGCATGCTGGCACGCCAGGCTCCGCTCGAGCTGGTCTGACGCGCTGCCCACCGGTTCGTGGATGCAGAAGCTGGACAGCCTGACGCCCTCCGCCTGGCCGGCCCTGCCATGCGTCCGGCTCCGCTGCCCGCCGGTCGTGTGGTATAATGGCGCTTACGAAACTTGGCACTCGCCAACGAAGACAGGAGAGTCTTTTCCCATATGACCCAGCTTGTAATCATCCGCTGTGACGACTACATTCCGGCCCAGATCCGCTCGGGCCTGCACCTGGCCTTTGAAGCCCTCGGCGCTGCCGGCAGCTTCACAGCCGGCGAACGCATCCTGATCAAGCCGAACCTGCTTTCCGCAGTCGCTCCCGACCTGGCGGTGACGCCCCATCCCGAGGTCTTCCGCGGGCTGGTCCAGAACCTCCAGCCGCTGGGCCTGCAGCTCAGCGTCGGCGACTCGCCGGCCATGGATTCGCCGGAGCGGGCGCTGCGCCAGTCCGGCCTGGGGGAAGTTGCCGACACCCTGACCGTCACGCCGGCTGATTTTGTCACCCCGGTCGTGGCAAGCTTCCCCGAGGGCACGGCGCTGCGCCACTTCTCGATCGCCGCCGGTGCCGCC
>CAYOHO010000370.1:0-2763 GCA_964403755.1 uncultured Oscillospiraceae bacterium | reverse complement strand
GCTGACTGGCAAGGCGGCCGGCTGCCCGGCTGCAGCTTGCCGCGCTTTCTCGTGCTGGCTATTGCCGCTGAACTGTGTTATAGTGAACCGATTGCCGCCGCAGCGTGCGGATTGACCACGGTTTCCGGCTTGTGGAGACTGTGGTTTTTTTGATGGCCCGGCCGAACCATCCGCACCTTTGGCAAACAGGCATTCCGCCTGTACTGTTTTTCCGTATGTACGGCCATCCGGCGTTGTCCGGACTGCCTACGGACCCATATGAAGGAGTCAGAATGTCATTCAGTGAACTCAACCTCGTCCCCCCGATCCTGCGTGCGCTGGAGCGGGAAGGCTACCACACGCCCACCCCGATCCAGCAGCAGGCCATCCCGCCTGTCCTGTCCGGCCGTGACCTTCTGGGATGCGCCCAGACCGGCACCGGCAAGACCGCCGCATTTGCCGTTCCCACCCTGCAGCGCCTGCTGGCAACCGCCAGGCCCGAGGCAGCGCGCCCGGAAGGCCGCCTGGCTGGCCGCCGGCCTCAGCACCAGGCTCGACCGATCCGGTCGCTGATCCTGACCCCGACCCGCGAGCTGGCCCTGCAGATCTATGAGAGCTTCTGTGCCTATGGCCAGTTCACCGGCCTGCGCGCCGGCGTCATCTATGGCGGCGTTTCCCAGCGTCCTCAGGAGGAGACACTGGCCCGCGGCGTCGATATCCTCGTCGCCACGCCCGGCCGGCTCAACGACCTGATCGGGCCGGGGCTGGTCAGCCTCGATGGCATCGAGATCTTTACCCTTGATGAAGCCGACCGCATGCTTGACATGGGCTTCATCCACGATGTGCGCAAGGTCATTGCCAGGGTCCCGGCTGTCCGCCAGACGCTGTTCTTCTCAGCCACCATGCCCGCCGAGATCGTGTCGCTGGCCGACTCGCTGCTGCACAACCCGGTCCGCATCTCGATCACACCGGAAAGCCCGACCGTCGAGGCGATTGACCAGACCCTCTACCTGGTGGACAAGGACAACAAGCGCCATCTGCTGGTCCATCTGCTGCAGAATCCCGAGATCGAATCTGCGCTGGTGTTTACGCGCACCAAGCACGGCGCCGACCGCGTCGTCAAGGAGCTCGTCCGCGCCCAGATCAACGCGCAGGCGATCCACGGCAACAAGTCTCAGAATGCCCGCCAGGCGGCGCTCGGCAACTTCAAGAACCGGACGACGCGCGTGCTGGTGGCGACCGACATTGCGGCCCGCGGCATCGACATCGACGACCTGTCGCACGTCATCAACTACGACCTGCCCGATGTCCCCGAGTCATATGTCCATCGCATCGGCCGTACCGGCCGTGCCGGCCGCACCGGCATTGCCATCTCGTTCTGCGACATTGACGAGAAGAAGGCCCTGCGCGACATCGAGCGGCTCTGTGCCCGGCCGATTCCGCTGGTGGCTGACCACCCCTGGCCGATGCAGGTGACAACCCCGACGCCCAAGGAACTGCTGCCCCAGCGCGGCGGCCGGCGCCAGCAGGGCCGGCCGGCACCGGAAATCCGGCCCGCACCGGCAATCCGTCCTGTGGCGGAAATCCGGCCCGCACCGGCAAGCCGTCCTGCGGCGGAAATCCGGCCCGCACCGGCTGCTCGTCCCGCACCGGCAGTCCGCCCCGCACTGGAAAGCCGTCCCAGTCCGGCTGGCCGGGCTGGACAGGTCACGCGTCATGCGGATCGGAACTCGGCCGCCGCTGTTCAGCCGGACCGTATTTCCGTGTCCGCCGCTCAAGCCGCGCAGGCAGCGCCCCAGTCGGGATTTGTCGAAGCGCGATTCAGGGACAGCCAGCGCACCCCGCGCCAGCGTTCCCAAGGCCAGCGCCCCCAAGGCCAGCGCCCTCAGGGCCAGCGCGCTCTGGACCAGCGCACCGATGGCCAGGGACCGTCGGGCCAGCGCACCACAGCACCGAATCCCGGCCGCTCCGGTCATCCGGGCCGCCAGGGCCATCCGGACCATGGTGAGCGCGCGCCGCACAGCGAGAACCGCCCTGAAGCCCGATCCAGCCGAACCCTCAGCTTCTGAACAGCTGCACAGCCAGACGCAAAAGCCCGGAACGTCCTGAGACGTTCCGGGCTTTTTTCGGTGCGGATGGCGCCGGCTGCGGCCGCCGGATGCTGCGGGGCCGGCAGGTGAAGGCTGGCTTGAGGCTTACGCCTCCTGCTTGTGGCCGATGGCGAGAAGCAGGTTCATGACGATGCCGAGCAGGGCAGCCGTGGCGATGGCCGGGAGCTGGATCCCGAAGAAGGGGATCATTCCACCGCTGAAGCCATAGTTGCCGCCGAGGCCGACAACCAGGATGGTGGCAATGACGGCCAGGTTGCGGGCATCGAAGAGGTCGACATTGCGGTTGATCATGATGGCGATGCCCTGGGCGCCGATGACGCCGAACAGGTAGACGCTGACGCCGCCGATGACCGAGCCGGGGATCGTGTTGACGAGGTTGGAGAGGGGCGTGAAGAAGGAGAAGAACATGGTGATGACGGCGGCGGCAGCCAGGACGGCCACCGAGAAATTGCGCGTGATCGCCATGGTGCTGAGGTTTTCGCCGTAGTTGGTGCCGGCAGGGCCGCCGAACATCGAGGAGACGATGTCGCCCAGTCCGTCGCCGATCAGGTTCAGACCGAGCTTGTTCTTGATGTCGTAGCTGGGCTTGCCCTTTTGCTTGGCGAGGTGGTCGACATAGATGTCAAGCTGGTAGAGGTGCGCCGTCGACTCGGGGATGGTGGCGATGGCGATC
>CAYOHO010000369.1:0-2768 GCA_964403755.1 uncultured Oscillospiraceae bacterium | reverse complement strand
GGCGGCGGGGTGGGGGTTCGGGCGATGGCGTGCCGCCGCAAGTGGTGCTGAATCCGGCGGAGCCTTTCTGGTGTCCGACCGACCCGGCCTGGGTGTCGGTGAAACTGTTGTGGTCGTATGCCGCGGAAGCGTTCCCGGGGGGAACCTTCGAGATTGCGCAAGACCTGGATGGTGAAGGCGAGTTCGTGACGATCGGGTGGCTGGCGCTTTCCGAAATGGTTGGTACTTCGGGCGGCGTGAGCAGCTACGAGTGGGTGCACCCGTATGCGACGAACACTAACGCGCTGCTGCGGTACAAGGTGCGGTGTGTGTACGGCGAGGCCGAGGGCGCTTGGTCGGATGTGTGCGAGGTGGACATCAACAACCGGGACTGGGCTTTTCCGTAAGCCGGCAGGTCGGTTGGGTTGGTTGATAGATCATAGGACGAAGACATGGCACTGACTTTGAATAAAGAGGACGGGACGGGAATGGCCGACGCGAACAGCTACGCGGACGTGGCCGATGGGGATATGTATTTCGAGGGACACCTGTATCCGTCGGCGTGGACGGCAGCGACCGAAGAGACGAAGGGCGCGGCGCTGATCATGGCGACGCGGCTGGTGGATACGCAGTTCCAGTTCAACGGCTTTCGGGCGCACGAGACGCAGGCGTTGCAGTGGCCGCGCGAGCGGTGCCCGGACCCGGACCGCAACCTGGTGACGAGCACGCCGCTGTCGCCGGTGCTGACCAATTATGTGCCGAGTGACTCGGTGCCGAAGGGAGTCCTCTTCGCGGTGTGCGAGATGGCGCGGGAGCTGTTGATCGCGGACCGGACGGCCGCGCCTCCGGGTGAGGGGATCAGTTCCACTCAGACCAGCTCGGCGACACACAACTCGAGCGGCGGGTCGAGTTCGCAGAACAGCGTCAGCTACAGCAAGGAAGACACGCGGCCGATTATGTCGCGGGTTGCGCAGGCGATGCTGGCGAAATACGGCGCGCTGATCCAGGGCGGCAGCGGCAGTGTGCGGCTGGTGCGGGTATGAAGTGGTTTTGGACAACGCTGATGTTGGTGTGGGCCGCGGCGGCTGGCGCGCAGCGGTTGACGCTGGCTTGGGACCCATCGCCGTCGGCAGCGGTGTCAGGCTACCGGCTCTACTACGGAACGAATACGCGCTCCTATCAGTTCGTGACCAACGCAGGGCTGGTCCTGACGCAATCCGTCGTTCTGCCGCATCGTGGGCGTTGGTTCTTTGCAGCGACGGCCTACGACACCAATGGCCTGGAGTCGGACTTCAGCAGTGAGGTGTCGTGGGAGAGCAGGCCCTTGCCGCCGGCGATGGTGGGCCAGGCTTGGGTGCGGCTGGCGCCTGTGTTCGGGCGCAGCACGAACCTGGCAGCCTGGGGGAGTGTGACGGGTGAGGTGAGCTGGTTGCCGGCGACAAACTGCGCGGAGTTCTTCCGTGTGAAAGGGCTCCTGATGGAGCGAGTGATGGTGCCATGACGAACATGATGTCGGCGGATTTGATCAGGAGCGTAGATCACGCGGCGGCGATGAACGACCGCTGGCTGTTCGTAGCCAGCCTGGTCGTGTTCGGCGTGTTCGCGTGGATGGTGATGCGGTATTTCGTGCTGCAGCACGAGCGGCTGATCGAGGACCACAAGCAGGCAAGGGACAGCTACCAGGAGAGCTTGCGTGGCGTAGTGGCGGAGCAGAGTGCGGCGAACGCCAAGCTCATAGTCTGCCTGGACAACAACACAAAAGTTCTGGAGGAGTGCAGGGATGAGCTGCGCCTCGTCCGGATGGAAAGGAAGCAAGTATGAAGATGAGTCGTGGTGAGAAGATCGTTTGGGCGGCGGCGGTGGCCGGGGCTTTGGCGTTGCTGGTGGCGTGTGCGAGTGGGTGCGCGTCGTTGGACCGGGCGGCCTACCGGCAGGAGGTCACGTGGACGAACACGCCGGTGGTGCATGTGTTCACCAATACGGTGGTGCTGACCAACACGGTGACGGTGGTGCTGGAGCGGACAAACATCGTGTACGTGACCAACGCGGCGACCGGCGCGGTGTCCGGGTACATGTCGCGTGAGCCGGTGGGGACGAATTTGGTCTCGGCGGTGCTGACCAACTTCGTGCCGGTGTTCTATACCAATGTGGTGCAAGTGCCGGTGACCAATTTGGTCACCAGGCCGGAGGCGCTGGCGACGATCGAGGCGACGGGATCTGTGGTCAATACCTTCGCGCCGGGAATCGGCAGCATTCTGGCGCTGGCGTTGGCGGGCTTGTATCACGGTTACAGGCAGGTGCGCAACCGCAAGGTGAATGAGGCGCTTGTCCAGGGCGTGGAGACGGCGCGGGCCATTCTGACTACGACGCCGCAGGGGCAGGCTGCTGACGCTCAGTTCGTGAAGTGGCTGATGGAGCACCAGAAAGAGGCTGGCGTGTTCACAACGGTCTCCGGGCTGGTGGAGCAGCTCAGCGACAATCCGGCGGCGAAGATGACGGCGCAGGAGATCGCGGAGCGAGTTGCGAGGACTCAAGTGAAGCCGTCCGCTGCCGTTGGTGCCTAGCGTCTGCCTGCCTGTGTGGGTGGTTCTTGAAGATGTGTGGGTGGATGTGTGGGCGGCGGGGCGTCCGGAAGCGACCAGTTGCGGCCGGTCGCGAAAATTGAGCGCTGAATCCGAAACAGCGAAAATACCCAATAAAAACGGGCCTAGAACGCAATGTTCTAGGCCCGAAATTGGTTGCGGGGGCTGGATTTGAACCAGCGACCTTCAGGTTATGAGCCTGACGAG
>CAYOHO010000368.1:0-2816 GCA_964403755.1 uncultured Oscillospiraceae bacterium | reverse complement strand
CTGGCGACGACCTACTTTCCCACAGGGCTTCCCCTGCAGTATCATGGGCTCCTTGAGGCTTAACCGTCGTGTTCGGAATGGGAACGGGTGTAACCCTCAGAGATATAGACACCAGATATTCAGTTTTTGAAAGATCTGCATCTTTCAAAACTGCATACAGAGACCGTAAAGAATTTAAGTTGTTCTTTTTTTGATTAAGCCCTCGATCTATTAGTATGAGTAAGCTGAATACATTACTGCACTTACACCTCTCACCTATCAACCTCGTGTTCTTCAAGGGATCTTACTGACTTACGTCATGGGAAATCTTATCTTAGGGTAGGCTTCACGCTTAGATGCTTTCAGCGTTTATCCTGTCCCAACTTAGCTACCCAGCTATGCTCCTGGCGGAACAACTGGTGCACCAGAGGTTCGTCCATCCCGGTCCTCTCGTACTAAGGACAGCTCCCTTCAAATTTCCTACGCCCGCGACGGATAGGGACCGAACTGTCTCACATCCGCCGGCGGTGGCTATGCCATTCCCATTACCGCCACTGGCAGCACCAGCATTAAATTTTCCGGCGGCGGTGTCGCTGAAACTACGCGCACGTTGCATCTCGCTAATACCAGTATTTTGCTCGACTACCAAGTGAGCGCTGGCGGAAATCCGGAACAGCCGCCGACTAATCCAGCGGTGCGTTTAAGCAACATTTCCACTCGTGGTTGGGTGGGGACTGGGGACAGCGTGATGATTGGTGGATTCATCATCAGCGGCAGCGCTGGCAAGAAGGTATTGATTACCGCCAAAGGTCCGAGCATGGCCGCTTTAGGCGTAGCATCAACCTTGGCGAATCCGAATATCACCTTGCACAACGCCAGCAGCCAAGCGATTTTGAGCAATGATGATTGGGCGAGCGCGGCGAATGCCGCCGAGATTGCCGCACACTCAGCTGCACCACAAAATGGCTTAGAAGCGGCGATTCTCACCACCCTACAACCGGGCGCATATACCGCGATTGTGCGCGGCGCAGGCTCCAGCACCGGCAATGCCCTGATTGAGGTATATGAGGTGCAGTAATGGCAGTTTCCGGGAGACGCTGCTCATTGGGCAGCGCTCCTTGGGATAGCGCTGAACTTCTCAACTTTGTTGTTATATTGCAAAGATAGTTGTAATTTTGAAAATACTATTGTAGTTTAGGTTCAGGTTGGGATTTTTAGGTTGACATTGTGGTAAAAAGTAGTTAGTTTGTTGCGTGAATCACACAAACCTATTTCTCCAGCTTGCCCAAAACGTTAGAGGTGCGTAGTGCGTTCAGTGATAACTCTAGTGGTGACGTTGTTGTTTTCAGTTGCGGGTTATGCTGCGGAATCCGCGGTATCTAGCGCTGAATCTACGCCGTCTGCTCAAGAGGTGAGCGCTGCCAATACCGAGCGCCAAGAAGCGCTCAAGAAACGGGTAGCTGCTAGATGGGAAGCATTGATTCGCCGCGATTTTGCCGCTGCTTATGAGTTCAACTCACCAGCGTATCGCAAGGCATTTTCGCTGAATGACTTCAAAATGAAGTTTGGTGATGGCAAGGTAGCTTGGAAGCGCGTGGATGTGGTGGCGGTCGAACCCAAGGGTGACGATACCGCGACCGTAGACATCAAAATTCACATCACCTACGCCAACCCACATTCCCAAAAGCCGGTTGATATGGCGACTAGCTACCAAGAGTCTTGGGTGTATACGGATGACCAATGGTGGTATCTGGTGAAATAGTGGTTTTAGTCAGTAATCTAGCTCAGTGTGGGCTGATTTTATCCTTGTTGTTTATCCTTTTAGGAGCGTTTGATATGACGAAATTGAAGATGAAGAAATTAGCTCTGGCCGCTGGGTTGGCGCTGGCTGGTACCGGCATGGTTCCTTCCGCACAAGCGGTAAATCTGGCTACTGACGGCCTAGGGCAGGTACTGATCTTCCCCTACTACACCACCCGCGCTGGCTGGAATACCCTGATTAACGTGACTAACACCAGCAACCAAGTGGTAGTGGCTAAGGTGCGTTTCCACGAAGGCTATAACTCGCGCGACGTGTTCGACTTTAACGTAGTCCTGTCGCCTTTCGACGTGTGGAATGGCACGGTCTCAGATAGTGGCAATATGCCGCGCTTTGCGACTTCAGATACTACCTGCACCGTACCGGCGATTCCGGCTGGTGGCGTAGAATTTCATGATGGGGTGAGGACCAACGGTATGCTGGCCTACACCGGTACTGCTGCTGATACTGGTCCGGCCAATGCCGACCGTATGCGCGAGGGGTATATCACCGTGATCATGATGGGTACTGCGCCGGCTACTGGTTTCCCTGCCAACGCGGTACATAACGCCGCTGGTGTCCCGGCGAACTGTGGTGCGATACGTGATGCCTTTGCCCTGAGGGCACCGACCACTATAGCCAGCCTCCAAGCGGCCTTCCCCAATTATGCTGTGAACCCGCTTAAGGGCGCTTTCAGTTTGGTGAATGCGGCCAATGGTTGGAATGCCAGCGGCGAAGCCACCACCCTAGCTAATTTTTCTACGGTTCCGATGATTAGTGCCCAGTTAGCGCCATCTAGTGTTGCTAACGTATTCATTAACTCCTTCCATGAGCCAGATCTTTCATCTGGAGATACTCAAGGTCAGGTCTTGGATACCACTAACACGTTGGTTACCTATGGGCCAGCAACCGGTACTGCCGGGGCTGGCGGTGCAGTTGCGGTGAGTGGGGTGCTAGGACGCTCCAGCATCGTCAATCAATGGGCAAACCTCCAAGCTAGCGCTACTAGCGCTTGGGATGTGCATGCAGACTGGGTAGT
>CAYOHO010000367.1:0-2821 GCA_964403755.1 uncultured Oscillospiraceae bacterium | reverse complement strand
CCGGAAACGGCCGTCGCTCCGGAGGGCCTGAAACTCGGCATCCATGTCGACCGTCAGCTCGCGGATGCGGGCATCGAAGGCCTGGATGGTGCCGATCTGCGGACCCTGGTACGATGGCTGGCCATCTTCAATTGTCTCGTCAGTCACCAGCTGGATGTTCGAGCCCAGGCATCGTGCCTCGATCGCACCGTCTGACAGGATGAATGTCACCTGCAGGGACGCAGAATTGATGTGCAGACGTCGATAGGTCAGGATGGCTTCGGCGCTGCGGGCAATATTCTCGTTGATCTCCAGATACTTGTCCCAGTGCCCGATTCGCTGGCTGTTGGCCGCCGTCTGCACCCGGCTGTTGGGCAGGCTGGCAATCTGGCGGTAGAGCGCCGGTCTCAGGCAGGTGACACCGGGGCCGCTCTTGAGGTGCAGCGACAGCTTGAGCTTCAGGGAGCGGTTCGAGCCGGTGCCGACCCGTCGGTGCACGGCTGAAATGCGGGTGATCTCGAAGCGGTCGCCCGTATGGTTGCCAAAAATCGACAGCGTCTGGTTGTCGAGGTCGTTCAGGATGATGTCATTGTCGGGGTCGCTGACATCGCTGGCGAGAATCAGGTTGATGGCGGTCGGATTGGCTGGGGTGGCGGCATTGCAGGCATGGAAGGTAAAGGCCATGCGCCCGCCGAACAGGCGGCTGATCGCCAGCGGATACGTCTTGCCGCTGGCGGGGAAGGGCCGGCTGGCCTCCTCAAGGACAGCCCGGCTGACCTGGACAAGCAAGCCCTGGGGCCGTGTTCCGATAGGGCCGGCATTGCCGCCGGAGCCGCCTCGGCTGGCGGCGGCCATTCCAGCAGCTGCGACGGCAGCTCCGCCGGCAGCTCCGCCGGCAGCGGCGCCGGCTGAACCGCTGGCGAAACCGCTGACGGCGCCGTTGTGCGCCACTGACGGACAGCCGGCAGCCGCCGGTGATGCCTCCGACCGGAACGGCATAGCCGGCTTGATGGCGGCTGCCTGTGTACGCGCTTGTTCAACCTGCTTCAATGCGTTGACCTCTTTGCCTGATCGGATCGCGCCCGAAGGTGTCGCGCGCAGCCGCGCTTTCCGGGCCAGGACCCGGCTTGGCAGCCACACCAGTCCAGTTTATCAGTTGCCTGCCGGCTGCAAAACCGGGAATCGGTTTCAGTGGGGTTATATTTGGATTGCAGGGCATTCCGGATGATCCGCTGCCCCGGGGGTAGGTGCCCGCCAGCCGGGTCGATGTGCAAATTGTCCGGATCAGCTATAATGATTCTTAAGGGGATGGTTTTCGCCAGGCAGAGAGCAGACTGCCACATGGCAGGGCCGCCGGTTTGCCTTTTAGGAGCCGTGAGCGCCTGTCATCTGCCCTGCCCGGTTCAAGCGAGGAGGGGAGCATGAACGATCAGCACCTGGACCTTGTCTTCCGGAACTACATCGACCGATTTGCCGAAATGAACGGGCCCGGGCACAACGAGGCCTACAAATGGGAGGCCGTGCAGCATTTTCAGGACCAATGGGACCTGGATGCGGATGACTTTGCAGCGATGCTCCGGAAGGCGCTTGGCGCCACGGGAAACCTGATCGATAACCGGGTCGTGCAGCCAACCGCCGGCCTCCATGAACTGGCCCGCCATGATCCGGAGGCACTGCGGACGCTTTTCCGCGAGCTGTTTGCGGATGACGGCGGCGATTTGAAGCAGCGTCAGGATCGGATCGATGCCTTTGTCTCTTACACAAACGAACAGCTGGCCCGGCAGGCCCCCGGCAAGTGGAAACTGGAGCAGGACACGCGTGCGACCATTGCCTACCTCAGCCTGTGCCATCCCGATGACAATTATCTTTACAAGGCAACCCCGGCCCGCATCTTCGGGCGCTGCGTCGGGTTCGGACATGAAATCGGCAGCGGCAGCGATTTCCGGCTCGGCCAGTACTACCACCTCTGTGACTGGCTGGTCGAGGCCATCCGGCGAAACCCCGAGCTGATCGAGGTACACCGGAAACGCCTCGGGCCGCATACGCATGCAGATGAGCAGTTCCACATCCTGGCCTATGATATCATCTATTGTGCGCAGGGCTATGGCCTGTATGGCGATATCGATATCCGCAGCTCGTCGCGGCGGCGCTCCTCCGGTAAGGAACGGACTGGCAGCGTGCCGGCCGTCCGGAGGAACCGGCAGAAGGAGGAACTGCAGGCCCGGCTGAGCGAGCGCCAGAACCGGCTCGATGCGATCCGGACCGAAATCAGCTTTGTCGGCAGCCGGCTGGCAGAATTGGGCGACTTGCCGCTTGTTGGCCTGGAAGTGCAGCACCGCCGCTTTGGCACCGGCCTGGTGATCGGGCAGGATCACGACATCATCACGGTCCGCTTTGCCCGGGAGGAACGGCGATTCGCCCTGCCCTGCGCCTTTACCGACCATTTCCTGACCACGGCTGACAGTCGGGTGAACCAGACCTTCGAGATCATCGCCCGTGTGCTCAAGGAACAGCAGCGGCTCGAGCGGGAACGCCAGCTGATCGCCAGCGAAGCCATCTGAACCACAGGAGCAGCCGGAACCGATGCTGCCCCCGATCCTTGTCAGCCCGCGGGAACCATCCCGGCCGCCGGAACCGATGCAGCCGTCGATTGAAAATCATGAATACAACCAGGGAGGACATCATGGCCAAGTACGAACGCGTCTTCAAGGGAGATTTCGACCACTTTCTCAGCACCCTGCACCAGAGCATTCTCGAGGGCAGTGCCTCTGCCTCTTATGAGGACGGCAGCGACCTCAGCGCCGGCGCGCTCCGGCTGGCCGTCCGAGTCTATGAGCGGTAC
>CAYOHO010000366.1:0-2825 GCA_964403755.1 uncultured Oscillospiraceae bacterium | reverse complement strand
CACTGAGGACGGACAGCTGGATGCGCAGGATCTCCTCGGGGTCATGCTCGACCCAGCCCGGCTGCGGATAGTGCTGGGTCAGCGGCTTCTGCGCCACCCCCTGCACCCTTCCCTGCCGGTCAAAAACAATCGCCCGGCAGCTTGTTGTCCCCTGGTCCAGTGCAACGACCACTTCCGGTCCCATGCCGATGTCCCCCTTCAAGACGCGGCTCTGCCGCGCCGCCTTCAGTCGCATCCATTATATCAGAGACGTGAAGGAAGCAATGCCGGCCGGCCGCGAACAGGGCACATCATGAACAAGGCACGCGCGGCCTTGCGGGCCGGCACATCATGAACAAGGCACGCGCGGCCTTGCGGGCCGGCGTGCCTGAATCACCTTATGGCATGCAGCTGACGGTCACGGACCGGGCGACGGCTGCCGTTCGCAGCACAAGCTTTCGCGGGGCGGGGTGTCGTCAGATGCACCTGGTCCCGGAGCGACTGGAATCAATCAAGCGGTTCTGGCCTGGATCCGCTAGCGGCGAGCCAGCCGGCCGATCAGGCGTGCTGCTGGTCAGGCGTGCTGCTGGTCAGGGCCGGCGAAGGTCGGGTCGTGCGGCAGGGAGGCCGCAACCTGGACGGCCTGCTCGAGTGCTTCGCGGTACTTGCGCAGGACCTCGGTGGAAAGCTTCTCACGGAACTCGGAGTTGATGGGATGCACGATGTCCTTGAATTCCCCTTCCTGGGTCTTCCGGCTGGGCATGGCGATGAAAAAGCCATTCGCGCCCTCAATCACCTTGATGTCGTGCACCACAAAAGACTGGTCAAATGTCACCGACACGATTGCCTTCATCTTGCCTTCGTTGCTCATTTTGCGAATTGTGATGCTTGTGATTTCCATAAAAGGCGCCTCCGATCTGATCAGCGGAAATGGGGACGGGATCTGGAAAAATTCTGTTAATTTAGTGCAAAACAATTATATCATGTTTTTATACTATACACACATAGTTTATAGCAACGGTGCTGTTCATTTTTTCATTCACTTTCTAACCGATTGGTGGCCGATCGACCGGTTCTTCCCGCGAGGCGGGGGCAGCCGGCAGCCGTCCGGCCGGTTCCAGACTGCGGCAGCCGACATTTGTCCCGGCGGCGCTTTGTGATAGAATGGGGCGGAAAGGCAGGGATTGATCCATGAATCAAGCAGAATTCCGCCCGGGCAGCCTGGCGCTGAAGCCGGGCAGCCGGATCTGGTTCGTCGGCATCGGCGGCATCAGCATGAGTGGCCTGGCCGAGATCGCCAAAAACATCGGGTTCATCGTCAGCGGCTCCGACCGTCACCTCAATGCGCGCACCGGCATTCTCCAGGAACAGGGCATCGCCATCTTCGAAGGCCACAACGAGGCCAATCTGGCCGCATTCCGGCCCGATCTGGTTGTCCATACGGCAGCGGTCCACGATGACAACTGCGAGCTGATCCACGCCCGCGCCAACGGCATCCGGACGATTGACCGCGCCGCCTTCCTCGGCTGGCTGAACGGCCGCTTCGAGCGCGTCATCAACATATCCGGGACCCATGGCAAGACCACGACGACGGCGCTCTGCTCCCTCATCCTCATGCAGAGCGGCACCAATCCGACCGTCCACCTCGGCGCCGAACTGAAGCAGTTCCATGGGACAGTCCGGCTGGGCGGCAACCGCCTGCTGGTTTCGGAAGCGTGCGAGTACATGAAGGGGTTTCTTAAGTATCGTTCGACAACCGCCGCCATCCTCAACGTCGACTATGATCATGTCGATTCGTTTGCGAACATTCAGGAAGTCATCGACACATTCATGGAGTTCGCCGACCATCTGCCGGCCAATGGTAACCTGGTAGTTCCGGCCTTCGACCGCAATGTTCAGACCATGCTGGCTGAACTGGCGCAGTGCCGCGCCGGGCGCGGCGAGCCAATGCCGCAGGTCTGGACCTTCGGCCTGGCGGATGACCTTTACCAGGGCAGCCGGCCGTCCCTCTACGCCGACAGCCTCGTCTACGAGAACGGCCTGCCGCGCTTCGAAGCCTACCTGGACGGCGAGTTCTACGCCCACATCGAACTGAAGATTCCCGGCCGCCATAATGTCGTCAATGCCCTGGCGGCGATGCTGTGCGCCCACCTCAACGGCGGCACGCCCGAGGCGGCCGCCCAGTCCCTCTCCGCCTACGAAGGCGCCGAGGGCCGGTTCACCCATACTGGAACCTATCGCTCGGCCCTGGTCGTGGCCGACTATGCCCACCATCCGGCTGCAGCCCGGGCCACGCTCGAGGCGGCCTCCCACATTCCGCACAACCACCTTTGGGTCGTGTTCCAGCCGCTCACCTACAGCCGCACGAAGGTGCTGTTCGACGACTATGTCGATGCCCTGAAGGACTGCGAAATGGTCATCTTCAGCGAGATCTACAGCGACCGCGACACCGGCGATGTCAGTTCCCGCCAGCTGGCAGAGCGTATCAATGCGCTCGGCGGCAACGCCGTCTTCAAGGAGACGTTCGGCGACATCCGCTGCCAGCTCGACGAGATCGTGGAGCCAGGCGACATCATCCTGGTCATGGGCCCGGAGGATATCCGCAGCTTTGCCGACCAGCTCACCGGCCGGACCGACATCTTCGCCTGACCGGCTGGACCGAGCCTGGTCTGGCGGACCGAGCCTGGCCGGCCGATGGTGCCGTTCCAGCCGTCCGCCAGATGTGAAAATGAAACAGGGCCGTCACGTTACATCGTGACGGCCCCGCTTTTTTACGGGCAGCGATCGGCAGATCTCAGTCAGCCGTTCCAGGGAAAATGTCCGGGCTTCGGCAGGACATCGACCGC
>CAYOHO010000365.1:1214-2827 GCA_964403755.1 uncultured Oscillospiraceae bacterium | reverse complement strand
CGCCATTGCCGACCTCGAGCCCGGCACCAAAGTGGCCGAAGGCTCGAATGCCGACGACCTGAGCGACTACCGGCCCGGCCTGCAGGCAGTTGCCCGGCATGGCGTCGTCAGCCCGCTGCGCGAGGCCGGCCTGACCAAGCAGGACATCCGCGACCTCTCCTGGGCGCTGGGCCTGGGAACCTGGGACAAGCCGGCGTTCGCCTGTCTCTCCTCCCGCTTCCCCTATGGCGAAAAGATCACGGTCGAGAAGCTGGCGGCCATCGACCAGGCCGAGCAGTTCCTGCGCGAGAAGGGCTTCCGCCAGGTGCGCGTGCGCCATCACGGCACGATCGCCCGCATCGAGGTCGATGCCGTCGAGATCGCCCGCCTGCTCGACGCCGGCCTGCGCACGGAAATCGACGCCCGGCTCAAGGCCTGCGGCTTCACCTACGTCTGCGTCGACCTCAAGGGCTACCGAACCGGCAGCATGAACGAAACGCTGGCGCCTGACGTGCGCCGCTCGGCCACACCGAAGGCTACCGGGTCGGCCGGCTGATGGGGTACGGCTTGCCGGGGAGCGGCTGCCCGGGAGGCGGATGCCAGGGGCGCGGCCGCATGGGGAGCGGCGCGCTGCGGGACAGCTGCCCGGGAGGCGGGCACTGATGCCGGGACGGGTCCTGCTGGGCATGAGCGGCGGTGTTGACAGCAGTGCCGCTGCCATCCTGCTGCTGCGCCAGGGCTACGATGTGACCGGTGTCACGCTTCGGCTGTGGTCGGAGAGCGACGGTCCGGCGCCGGACGACAGCTGCGCCTTGGGAACCGATCGCCCGGCAGGCGGCACCTGCTGCTCGGTCGATGATGTCGCCGATGCGCGCCAGGTGGCGGCGCACCTTGGTATTCCCCACTACGTGTTCAATTTCCGCGAGACCTTCCACCGGGGGGTCGTGGAGCCGTTTCTCGATGCCTGCCGCTCCGGCCGGACGCCCAACCCCTGCATCCTCTGCAACCAGCGAATCAAGTTCGAGAGCCTGCTCGGCCGGGCGCGCGCCATGGGCTTCGACTACGTTGCAACCGGGCACTACGCCCGGACCGCGACCGACCCGGTGAGCGGACTGCGCCAGCTGCTGCGCGGCCTGGACCCGGACCGTGACCAGAGCTACTTCCTCTATGGCCTTTCCCAGGAACAGCTGCAGCACGTCCTCTTCCCGGTCGGTGAATGGTCCAAGCCGGACCTGCGTGCCCTTGCCGCCGACGCGGGCCTGTGCAATGCGGCGAAGCCCGACAGCCAGGACATCTGCTTTGTCGGCCCCGACGGGCTTCAGGCCTTTCTGAAGCGCCAGGGTGCCACCGGACCGGCGGGCCCGTTTGTCGGTCCGGACGGCCGGGTGCTGGGCCGGCATGCGGGCATCGGCTGCTACACCGTCGGACAGCGCAAGGGACTCGGCCTGGCCTGCGGCGAACGCATCTATGTGACGGCCATCGATCCCGCCAGCGCGACGGTCCAGCTCGGCAGTGATGCTGATCTCTACCGGCCGGGTTTCGTGGCCGAGAATCTGCGCCTGACCGCCGGACCGGACCGGGCTGCTGCCGGAGACGGACCTGTTGAACCGTCCGCTTCTGCCGCGCTATCTGCT
>CAYOHO010000365.1:0-1114 GCA_964403755.1 uncultured Oscillospiraceae bacterium | reverse complement strand
GCTTCTGCCGCGCTATCTGCTGCTGCCGCGCTATCCGCTGCTGCCGCGCTATCCGCTGCTGCCGCGCTATCTGCTGCTGCCGCGCCGTCTGTTCTGCATGCGCCATTCGACGCCCAGGTCCGCATCCGCTCGCAGGGTCGTCTGGTTTCGGCCTCGATCAGCCCCGCCGACAAGCCCGGGCAGGTGACCGTCCGCTTCCGCGAACCGCAGCGCGCAATCACACCCGGGCAGGCGGTCGTCTTCTACGACGGCGACATCGTGCTCGGCGGCGCCTGCATCGTCCAGCCGCTCTAGTCCAGCCGCTCCAGTCCGGGCACTCCAGTCCGGGCACTCCAGTCCGGGCACTCCAGTCCGGGCACTCCAGTCTGTTCCATGTCGATCACGCGCCTGGCCAGGCCGCATCACCAAAGGGCGTCCCCGATCATCCCGAGGGCGCCCTTTTCTCATGCCGGAAACCAGGCTTTCATCAGACGCATGCCAGACATGTGCCGAATATGTGCCGTCTCGTTGGCAGAAAGGCGATTTCCCAAATTTGACCTGCGTCAAGGCGCGTGCCGGCGAATTTTCCTAGAATGGAGCCATCAGGAGATGCTCGCCTGGCCGCCTGAGGCGGCAGTCCGCCGGCCGCCGGCGGTGATGATGGAGGAAATGGACATGAAGAAGACCACTTACCAGCTCGAGACCCTCGCCTGCCCCAGCTGCAGCGACAAGATCAGCGCCGTGCTCCGCAAGACACCCGGTGTCGTCGAGGCCGACGTGCTGTTCAACTCCGCCCGGGTCAAGCTGACCTATGATGATACGGTTGTCGACTCGGAGAAGATCCAGAAGCAGATCCGCAAGCTTGGCTACGCCGTCCTCGGCGAGAAGCAGGGCTGACGACTGAACGGCAGCGGCGCCCGCGGCTGACGACTGAACGGCAGCGGCGCCCGCGGCTGACGACTGAACAGCAGCGGCGCCCGCGGCCGATACCGCCATCCACTGCTGATCGCTGCCTCTGCCGCCTTCCCCCTGAATCCTCGCTCGCGAAAGGAGCCCGCCATGTCTGCACTGACCGTCCTGACTGACCTGAAAGACCGCATCGCCCTGGCGGCCCTCAGCCGTACCAGCCGCCTGT
>CAYOHO010000364.1:0-2832 GCA_964403755.1 uncultured Oscillospiraceae bacterium | reverse complement strand
GTCGATCACGGGGATGCCGCCGAGCGCGAGGATGTTCTCGGCAGCCCGGCAGGCAACCGTTTCGCCAGGATCCTTGTCTCGATTGCTGTACAGACCAATTCGCATGCTGTCCTCCTGGAAGGCCGGGCGGGCCGTTCCCGTCTCCGTCTGCAGATGTGCCGGAAACGGACCGGTCGTCAACTTGAGGCCGCAGTCCATATTATATCGATATTTTCGGCTGAATGCACCCGGAATCCGGCAAAAAGCAGACGGCGAAAGCCAGCGGCCGCCGGGCCTGCAGAACCGGGTCAGCCTGCGTCAAGCCGGCTGAACCAGGGTCTGCCTGATTTCGCCAGGTCTGCAGGTCATGTGCAAGCCCGATGCTGTCAGGCCTGCAGGTCAAGGGCAGGCCTGACAATGTCAGGCCTGCAGGTTCTGGGCAAGCCTGACTGCGTCAGGCTTGCAGGAGATCCCGGAGGCGGGCGGCGAGGCCGGCGCCATCGAGACCCTGGGCTGCCAGGATCCGGTCACGCTTCGCCTGCTGGTAGATCCGGTCGGCCAGGGCGGCGTGGGCCGTGCGGACAGCCGGCACCTCGGCCGAAAGCCGTTCGATGACCATCGCGCCAACGCCGCCGATAGCAATGCCCTCCTCGACGACCAGGACATGGCCGGTGCGTTCGGCACTGGCCCGGATGGCAGCCCAGTCGAGGGGCTTGAGCCAGCGCAGGTCAATGACTTCCACGGCGATGCCCGCCGGCGCCAGCAGGGCAGCGGCATCAAGGGCGGCACGGGCGCAGGTCCCGACGCTCAGGATCGTCGCATCCGTTCCGCTCCTCAGGACCTGGGCATGGCCGGATGCCGCCGGCGGCAGGTCTTCCAGCTCGGGGTAGGCAGGCGAGTGGCCGCGTGGATAACGGATGGCGGCCGGTGCCGCCAGGGCGACGGCGTCGGCCAGCATGCGGTCGAGCTCGCTGCAGTCGCGCGGCGCCAGCACATGCATGTTCGGCATCGGCAGGAGCAGCGGCAGGTCATAGATGCCCTGGTGGGTTTCACCATCCTCGCCGACAATGCCGGCCCGGTCGACCGCCAGGATGACCGGCAGGTTCTGCAGACAGATATCATGCAGGACCTGGTCGTAGGCGCGCTGCAGGAATGTGGCATAGAGGGCGACGACCGGACGAAGGCCGCCGACGGCCATTCCGGCCGCCATCGTGACCGTGTGCTGCTCGGCGATGCCGCAGTCGTGGAAGCGGTCCGGCCAGGTGCGGGCGAATTCGGCGAGGCCCGTGCCGCCGGGCATGGCGGCGGTGAGCGCGAACAGGCGCGGCTCGTCGGCGGCCAGGCGCAGCAGGGCACTGCCGAACGCATCGGAGAAGCCCGGTTCGCTCTTCGCCGAACCAGGTGCGACGCCATTTTCGATCACAAAGGGGGCAACGCCATGGTAGGTTTCAGGGGCACATTCGGCCAGCTCGTAGCCCTTCCCCTTCTGGGTCATGACATGCAGGACCAGCGGACCGTCAATGGCCTGGATCGTGCGCAGGTGCTGGCGCAGCTGCGGCAGGTTGTGGCCATCGACCGGACCGTAGTAGCGGAAGCCCATGGCCTCGAAGAAGGCTGACTCCGAGCGGGCAAGGCCGCGCAGGGCACGCTTGGCCTTCTCGAACAGGCGCACCAGCGGCGGGCCGGCCAGTGGCAGGCGCAGCAGGACCGGCTCGAAGCGCGACTTGAGGCGGTTGTAGCGCGGCGACAGCCGCAGCGACTCGAGGTGTCGGGAGATGCTGCCGACGTTGCGGCTGATCGACATCTGGTTGTCGTTGAGAATGACGATGAATTTTGTGCCGGCCCGCTCGTCCCGGAACTGGCCGGCATCGTTCATGGCCTCGAGCGCCATGCCGCCGGTCAGGGCGCCGTCGCCGACGACAGCGAGCACGTGGCCATCGCCGCCCAGCTGGTCGCGGGCGTGGAGCAGACCGAGTGCGGCCGAGATCGCCGTGCTGCTGTGTCCGGTGTTGAAGAAATCGTACGGGCTCTCCTCACGCTTGGGGAAGCCGGAGATGCCGCCTTCGCGGCGCAGCGTGGCGAAGCGGTCGCGGCGGCCGGTCAGCAGCTTGTAGGTGTAGGACTGGTGCCCGACGTCAAAGACGATGCGGTCATCGCGTGCAAAATCAAACTCGAGCAGCAGGGCGAGGGTCAGCTCGACCATCCCGAGATTGCTGGCAAGGTGACCGCCATTGCTGGCCACTGTGCAGATGATGCGGTCGCGCAGCTCCGCGGCCAGCTGCTCAAGCTGGACCGGGGTCAGGCTCCGGAGATCATCTGGCTGGTTGATCTGGTCAAGAATGGCCATCTGGCTTCATTCACCTGCTTCAGGACTGGCGCAGCGCCAGGTAGTCGGCGAGACCGGACAGGAAGCCGGCATCGAGGCCGGTGCCGGCAAGGCCGGCTGCCGCCATGCGCGCCTCGTCGAGGACACGCTCCAGCTGCTTCCTTGCTCCGTCGAGGCCGTACAGCGAGACATAAGTTGTCTTGAGGTCGCGGGCATCCTTGCCGGGCGTCTTGCCAAGCTGCTCCGGCGTCGAGGTGACGTCAAGGATGTCGTCGCGAATCTGGAAGGCCAGGCCGATGGCTTCGGCATACGCGCGCAGCAGCGCGGTCCGCTCGGATCCACAGCCGGCCAGGGCGGCGGCCATGAGGACGGGTGCCTGCAGCAGGGCGCCGGTCTTGCGGACATGGATGGCCCTGAGGGCTTCGCTGTCGATCGCCTTGCCTTCGGCCTCGATATCGAGCGCCTGTCCGCCGATCATGCCGAAGCTCCCGGAGGCACGGGACAGGATGCGCGCCGCCTGCCAGCCG
>CAYOHO010000363.1:0-2834 GCA_964403755.1 uncultured Oscillospiraceae bacterium | reverse complement strand
CGCAGGTCCGGGTCGTTCGGTTCTGGCAGGTCATGCGCGGAGCGGAACTGCTTCGGCATGACAAACGCGGTCTTCAATGGCTGGTCATCAAGGTTGTTGATGACTGGCGCCGTCATCGAGATGCGGCGGGCGCCGCGGTTGTCGCCGCTGATGTAGTTGAACACGGCGTTGAAGCCGGAATAGCCGCGCAGGTCGCTTTCGCGGCTGACGGCCAGCACGAGCGGCTCGTACAGTCGCAGTTCGCAGTCGCCTTCCTTGTCGAGGACCTTGTAGGCTGCCTGCTCCACACTCATGGCCTTTGCTCCCCTCCCGCATGCAGGACGATGCCGGTGGTCCGGCTGTCGGTGGCCGTCTTCGAGCGGTTGAACTGGATCGTGTACCCGTCGGCGGTCAGGATGCCGAAGCGGTAGCCCCGCTCGGCGAACTTGCGGATGAGCAGGGGCAGGGCGCCCGCGGTGTCATTGCTGGTGGGCGAGTCATGGGCCAGGACAATGACGTCATGCGGCCGGCTCTTGCCGCTGGCGACATGCGCGAAGACGTTGCTGACGATGGCTACGGCCGAGTAGCCGGCGGCGCCATTGCCATCGCCGGTCGAGGTGTCCCAGTCGAAGTACTGGTAGCCGTTGTCGGACAGCCAGGCCAGGCTACTGTCCTTGAGCGCTGCGCCGCCGGTGTAGGAATTGGACCCGCCGGGGAAGCGGAAGAGCGTCGGCCGGTAGCCGGTGATCTGGCGGATGATCTCGCTGGTCAGGGCGACGCTCTGGCGGAAGCGGGTGCTGCTCTGGCTGCCGCTGCCGTGGTCGTAGGTATGGTTGCCAATGGCGTTGCCCTCCAGCTGGCAGCGCCAGACAAGCGGATAGAGCGGCGGCGTGATGTTGCGGCCGAGCATGAAGAATGTCGCATTGATTCCATAAGCCTTGAGGATGGCAAGGATCTGCGGGGTGCGTCTGAGATTGGGTCCGTCATCGAAGGTGAGGTAGACGGTGGGACCGCTGTAGTCGGGGCCGGCAGCCAGCCCTTCCTTCGGGATCCAGCGCGTGTCCAGCCCCTTGACAGTCGGCAGCCGGTAGGGCTGGATGCTGTCGGGGATACTGACCCGGCGCGGGTCGGGCAGGCTCTTGTCCAGCCTGATCAGGCCCATGTCGGCGAGCGGGTCGGATTTTGGCCACTGGATCGGCCAGATGGCGGCCGGACTGGATGGCCAGCGCTCGCCGGCAGCGGCAGAGAAACCGGAACCGACGACTTCGCCGGGTGTGGCGGCGGACGGCTCGCTGCCGGGGCGGGGACCGGCCTGCGGGGCTGCGGACGGCACCGGCTGCGGACTGCCGGGTGCACTGGGTCCGGATGCGGCAGGTGTGGCGGGCGTGGCCGACGCCTGGCCGGAGCTGGATGCGGGACGCTGGAAAGCCGCCGGATAGCCCTGAAGCACGATCAAGGCGGCCAGGGCAAGCACGAAAACAAGACTGATGGCAAGGAACCGCGACCGTTTGTTCCGCATAGGGTGCCCTCGGGCAGCCGGCCGGCGCTGCGGGTGAAGCCGCGACCGGACCGGGTGTTCATGAAATACCGCTAAATGCATCATAGCACAAAGCGGCGCGACGGCGGAAGCCGTTGCACCGGGCAGCAACGTCGGTGCGCCTGACGGGGGACACCGATTCGCGGGGGTACGGGGAAGGAGGGACTGGCTGGATGGTCGATCTGGAATGGCATGCCCGGAAAGACGGTCAGGGATTGACGTTCCGGCTACCTGAACTGGTTCGCGGTCTCGTAGATGGCAAGTACCTTCTCGATCGGCACATCCCACTGGATGTTGTGGATCTGGGAGAAGATGTAGCGGCCGCCCTGGCTGAAGATCCCGACCAGGCCGGCGACGTGGCGGCGGATGGCGTCGGGTTCGTTGTTTTCGACGAAGTTCTGCATGTCGGCGCCGCCGCCCCAGAAGACCAGGCGGTCGCCGTAGGTGTCGCGCAGCTTCTGCGGGTCCATGCCAGCCGCGCTGACCTGAACCGGGTTGAGCAGGTCGATGCCGGTCTCGGCCAGATCGCCGATCAGGTCGAAGATCGCGCCACAGCAGTGGAACAGGACGCGGATGCCGGGGAAGCGTTCGTGGATGTACTGGAACATCCGCTGGTGGTAGGGCTTGATCAGCGCACGGTAGGTATCCGGAGCGACCTGCAGGCCGGTCTGTGTGCCGAGGTCATCGAAGAAATGAATCACGTCGGCCTTGCCGGCAATGCGCGGCAGCACACGGCTGAGGCTGTCGAGGTAGGCGTCGGTGAGCCTTGTGAAGTAGGCGTGCATCAGGTCCGGATCAAGCAGCAGGTTGCAGTAGAAGTTCTCGAAGCCGAAATCGCGCTGGCCCTGTTCGAAGACGCTGCCGCCGAAGGCGAAGACGATCGACTTGTCGGTCTCCGCATAGAGCCGGTTGACTTCCTCCGCGATGTAGTCGACCTCGTCGTCGCCGAAGCGGTCGGGGCGGAAGCCGGCGAGGTCTTGCACGGAGGTGCAGTCCTCCAGCGGATGGGCGATGATGTCGTAGTAGAAGCCGCCGGCCGGCATGCGGGCGAAGGGGCGGCCATCGACCAGGATCGTGCGGCTGCCCTTTTCGTCGATGGCGGGGTTGAGCTCGGACGGAACAAGGCAGGGGGTGCCGTCGGTCATGAAGCCGTCCTTCCAGTTCCGGCAGCTGATGCCGAAGCGCATCCGCATCCGGTGGGCCAGGACGAAGTCGCCGCCCATGCGCTCGACGACATCGAGGTCGGGCAGGGCAAGCTGCTGGAAGACGTCGTAGACGCGGATCCTACGCTCGGGCAGGCCGAGCCGGCGGACCAGCC
>CAYOHO010000362.1:0-2838 GCA_964403755.1 uncultured Oscillospiraceae bacterium | reverse complement strand
CCAGGCCGGCGTTCCGGCTTCCGATGGCCGAATCGGGATATCACATGGCCGGGAACGGCCGATATCACCAAGTCTCACATTTGTGTCACATGATTTTAAGTTGCACGGACAGCCGTCTGCGCTATGATGTTATGGGAAGCCGCTGAACGGGCCGAATCACCTGACGGTGACGGCAGGGCAGGCCGCAGAGCCAGCCGGATCGGCGACAGGAGGTTGACAGCATGAGAGCCAGTGAACGGCTATTGAAGTATGTACGCATCCATACTACCTCGGACGAGCATTCAAAGACCCAGCCGACCACGGAACGCCAGCTTGACCTGGCGCGGATCCTCGCTGATGAAATGAAGACGCTCGGCCTGGAGCAGGTCCGCATCTCCGAACGCGGCTATGCATATGGTGTCATTCCGGCCACGCCCGGGCTGGAGGACCGCCCGGCGCTCGGCTTCATCGCCCATATGGATACCAGCCCCAATGCACCCGGCGACCATGTCTCGCCGCGCCTGGTCGAGAACTACGATGGCGGCGACATCGAACTAGCGCCGGCCGGCCCCGGCGGTGCACCGATCATGCTTGACACCGTCCGCTTTCCGCACCTGCCAGGCCTGAAGGGCCGCACCCTGATCGTCACCGACGGCCACACGCTGCTGGGCGCCGACGACAAGGCCGGCATCGCCGAGATCCTGACTGCCTGCGAGCAGATCCTGCAGCAGGGCATTCCCCATGGCCGGATCTGCGTCGGCTTCACGCCGGACGAGGAGGTTGGCAAGGGCGCCCTGGGCTTCGATGTCGAAGGCTTCGGCGCCGACTTTGCCTACACCATGGACGGCGGTGTCGAAGGCGAGCTCGCCTTCGAGAACTTCAACGCCGCTGAGGCGGAGATCGTCATCCAGGGCGTGGCCGTCCATCCCGGCACGGCCAAGGACATCATGGTCAACGCCCTGGTCGTGGCCTACGAGCTGAATGCCGCCCTGCCGGCTGCCGAGACGCCGGCCCATACCGAAGCCTACGAAGGCTTCTACTACCTCCGCCGGATGGACGGCACAGCCGAACGCGCCGAGATGGCCTACAGCCTGCGCGACCATGACGCCCGGCTGCTCGAGGGCCGCAAGCAGACGCTGCGCCTGGCGGCCCGCACGCTCAATGAGCGCTATGGCGCCAGCACCGTGACGGTGACCATCTCCGACCGCTACCGCAACATGCACGACATCATCAAGGACCAGATGCACCTGGTCGAGTCCGCCCGCTCGGCCATGGCCAGCGTTGGCCTCGAACCGCTTGTCGCCCCGATGCGCGGCGGCACGGATGGCGCCACCCTGAGCTACATGGGCCTGCCCTGTCCCAACCTGGGGACGGGCGGCCATGCCTTCCATGGCGTCTACGAGCATATCTCGGTCGAGGCAATGGACCAGTGCACGAAACTCATTGTCGCACTCATCCGGCTATATGCCGCCAAGGATGCCCCCGCCCCGCAGCCGACGCCGGCCGGCTGATCAGCCGCCCCGAGAGCCAACGATGCCTGGACGGCTGATCCGCCGCCCGGCTGCAGAACCCGACGCCCAGCCCATTCGCCGCCATGGCAGACCACCCGGAGCCGCCCATGAATCCTGTATTTGCCGCCGTCACCCTTTATCTGTTCATCGCCACCCTGGTCTCGAGCTTCGTGACTGCCCTGCTCATCTCCCGCAGCACGAGCCGGACGGTGCGCGCCTTTGCGTTCCTTGGCGCCGCCATCTGCATCTACCTCGCCGGATACATGATCGAGCTCAACAGCGAGAACCTCGCCGACCTGCTCTTCTGGAACCAGATCGAATACTTCGGCGTCGCCTTCTATCCGGTGCTCTGGCTGCTGCTCGCGCTCCTCTATACCAACCGCAGCCGGAAGGACATCAGCCGCCGCACCATCGGCCTGCTGATGCTCGTACCCCTGGCGATCTTCCTGATCCGCCTGACCAATCCCTGGCATGGCCTCTACTATTCCGCGGAATCGGTTCGCCTGACGCCGTGGTTTGTGCTGCTGGTGCTCGGCAAGGGGCCGCTCTACTACCTGAACGGCGTCATCGACTTCATCTGCTCGATCGTGCCGACCCTGCTCTTCATCCGCTTCACCCGCCAGTCGCCGGACCGGCGTCCAGGCGGCTACCTGATGTTTGCCGCCTCGCTGATCCCCTTTATCGCCTATGTCGCGATCCTGCTCGACACCGGCGGCATCGGCCTCGACTATTCGGCCCTCACGCTGCCGGTCTCGATGGGCCTGGCTGCCGTCGCCCTGCTGCGCTATGACTTCCTCGATGTCCATGGCCTGGCCAGGGCTGCCGTCTTCGACTCGAGCCGGGATGCCATGATCCTGCTGGATGCCTGGCACCAGCTGCGCGACAGCAACCGGCTGGCCAGAAAGCTGCTTCCGGAGCTCAACGTGAACGCCGAGCACTACAGCATCGAGCAGGTCCTGCAGCAGCGTCCGGAACTGCTGGCCGCCATCCGTTCCGGACCAGCGATCCAGGTTGAGCCATTCATGCTTGAAGGCGCTATCTATGAAGCCCGCCTGACGGCCATCACCGACCGCCGCCAGCAGCTGATCGGCTATCTGCTGACCCTGGTCGATGTGACCGAAAAGCATCTGGCGCGCCAGAAGCTGGAGCTGCAGGCAACGCGTGACGCCCTGACCGGACTTTATAACCGAGGCCATTTCGAGACGCTCGCCAGCCTGGCCATCGAACAGGCGCGGCAGGCTGCCCGGCCTGGCGCACTGCTCATGATCGACATCGACCACTTCAAGCGAGTCAACGACAGCTATGGCCACGCAGCGGGCGACGCCGTGCTCAAGGCGCTTGCCCGGTA
>CAYOHO010000361.1:0-2841 GCA_964403755.1 uncultured Oscillospiraceae bacterium | reverse complement strand
CATACCTCCATAGCGGACTTTCACCGCCGAGTGAAGCGCCATGCGTGGCGCACTGCGAGAAGGCGCTGCCCGTCACCAGACGTCGGCAGCGCCTTCTTTTCTGTTTGCTGTCTTCGTCCGGGTCGCCGGCTTCGTCCAAGTCGCCGGCTTTGTCCGGGTCGCCGGCTTCGTCCGGATCGCCGGCTTCGTCCTGCTCGCCGGCCGGTGGCCGGTTCACGGGCGGCTGTCAGTCGCGGGGGGTGAGGCAGGCCAGTGCCAGACCGCTTTCGATCCGGACCGTGATCTCACGGACGCCGGCGGCCGGCTCGTTGCTGATGCCGCGGCTGCTGCCGAATGGCAGGGTGAAGCGGTCGAGCGGGTACTTGAGGCCGGTGTAGGTCAGGCCGCTGACAATTGGTGAAAGCGCCACAACCGAGAAGGCCCAGTTCTCCGGCGGCAGGCTGTCGAGACTGATGGCCAGGCTGTCCGGGCCCTGCATCGCCCAGAGGATGCTGAGGCCGTCGCTGATCAGCACGCGGTAGCCACGGGCGGCCAGGGATGCCGCCATCATCTGGTTTCCAAGCACATGGTCAGGCCGGCTGCCCAGGGCGCCGAGGAACACCAGTTCGACCGATTCCGGCGGTGTGCCGGCCGGAATGGCGGCCAGGGACGCTGCCAGCGCGATTTCCGAGTCGGTGGCGTCCTTTTCCGGCGGATAGACATTGACCGGGATGGCGCTGGCGTCGAGCCATGCCCGGCCTTCCGGCGTGATCGAGTCCAGGTCGCCGACGGCCAGGTGCGGCTTCAGGCCGATGCGCCGGGCGTGGTCGCTGCCGCCGTCGGCCGCGACGACATGGCTGCAGTCACGGATCAGGACACGCAGCAGCGGTGTGTCGGCCAGGCTGCCGGAAAGGATGATCAGATGTCGCCGCATCGGGTCAGATGGCGCAGCAGCGGCGCAGGTCCCGCAGGGCCGAGCAGGGCTCTTCAGTATTGAAGCAGGCGCTGCCGACCACGATGATGTCGGCGCCGGCCCCGTTGGCTTCGGCAATCGTGTCCGGGTTCATGCCGCCATCGATGGCGATGTGGGCATCCGGTGCCTTGAGGTCGAGCATGGCGCGGAGACGCGCGATCTTGTCGGTCATGGTGGCGATGTACTTCTGGCCGCCGAAACCGGGGTTGACGGTCATGAGCAGCACCATGTCCAGGTATGGCAGGACTTCCTCGAGCACACTGAGCGGCGTGCCGGGGTTGACGGCGACACCGGCCTGGCGGCCCGCCTTGTGGATGTCCTGGAGCAGCTTGTGCAGGTGCGGCGTCGCCTCGGCATGCACGGTGATGATGTCGGCGCCGGCATCGATATAGTCGTGCAGCAGGTCGCGCGGGTTCGTCACCATCAGGTGGGCTTCCAGCAGCATGTCGGTGTGCTTGCGGATCGAGGCGATGACCGGTGGGCCGATGGTGAGGTTGGGCACGAAATGTCCGTCCATGACGTCAAGGTGCAGCAGGTCGGCATCGTTCCTGACGGCGTCAATGGCATCGCCCAGATGGGTGAAGTCGGCGGAGAGGATCGATGGGGCGAGAAGCAGGCTTCCCTTGGTTTCCTGGTAGCTCTTGAGCATGTGGCACCTCCGGGTTCAGGGCTGATTTGACTGATTGGACTGGTTGAACTGGCTGAGCTGACTGGACTGGCTGGACTGGCTGGTCTGGCTCGGCCGGCGGTCCGGCCTTCTGGCGGCGTAGGGCTTGATCGCGTCGATCAGGTTCCGGAAATAACGATAGCGTTCCAGCCGGCCGGCGTCAACGGCGGCCGGGTCAACAGCACAGCCGGCTTCGCCGATATGGCGGCAGCCGACAAAGCGGCACCGGCCTTCGGCTGCGGCAATTTCAGGGTAGGCTGCAACCACGGCGGCTGCACCGACACCGAGGGTCTCCAGCTCCAGCGAGCTGAATCCGGGCGTGTCGGCGATATAGCCGCCGGCAAACGGGAACAGCTCCACATGGCGGGTCGTATGGCGGCCGCGGCCGGCCCGTCCGCTGATCTCGCCCGTCTCCATCAGCTCGCTGCCGAAGAGGTCATTGAGCAGGGTCGACTTGCCGACGCCGGACTGGCCAGCGAAGGCGACGATCCGGCCGGCGATGCGGCGCAGCAGCGCCTCGCGGCCATCCAGGCGGCCGAAGCCGGTGCGGAGAACGGTAAAGCCGGCAGCCCGGTAAGGCGCCAGAAGGGCCTCTGCGGCTGTCTCGCCGGCTGCGTCGAGCTGGTCCGTCTTGGTCAGCACCAGGATCGGATCGATCCGGTGTTCGGCGCAGACGATCAGGAGCTTGTCGATCAGGTAGAGGTCGGGCACCGGATCCTGGAGGGCAAAAGTCACGATCAGGCAGTCAAGATTGGCGACCGCCGGCCGGATCAGGGCGTTGCGCCGCTCGTGGATCGCCGTGACTGTCAGCGGGATCAGCGGGTCGCCGGTCTCGACACAGGTGACACGGTCGCCGGCCAGCGGCGTTGTGCCGGTTTTGCGGAAGATGCCGAGCGGCTTGGCGGCCCGCGGCTCGCCGCCGCGGCCGTCGTCGATCCAGTACTGGCCGCCGACGCCGCGGATGATCAGTCCATGGCCTTCGACGCGGCCCGATTCGGCTGGATCGCCATCGGCCCGGCCAGGATCGGCTGCCGTACCAACAGGCCGTCCGGATTCGACACGCCTCTTGTCCTGTGGCGTCATACGTTCACAGGCCCTCCCGCAGGCATCATGGCTTCTTGCTGGTTGTCGTCGGGGTCGGTGCTGTCGTTGTCGCCGTTGTCGTACTGGTCGTGGTTCCGGTCGTTGCTGTCGTACCGGTCGTGGTCGTGGATGTTGTGGG